>DHON01000054.1 GCA_002409965.1 Firmicutes bacterium UBA5389 | reverse complement strand
ATAAGCCTTTTCCATGCAGACCTGCGTCACCTCTCTTTCTGGCCTTGAATGTAGTGCCGGATCTGCTCTTCTGTATTCTTGCTAACTGTCGCGATGAAGTACGATGGGTTCCAAACATGGCCGCCCCATAATTGAGAACGGATTTCGGGATGCGCTTTCAAGAGCAGTCGTGCAGAGACACCCTTCAACGCCTTAAGCATGTTTGGAATATGATGCTGAGGGGTGCACGAAACCAAAAGATGAACATGGTCGAGATCGCAGTTGAATTCTTCGAGGGAGAAATCGTTTTGACAGGCAATCTCGCGGATAACATTGCCTAGCGTGCGTTCAACCACAGGCGTTATTATCTTCCTGCGATACTTTACACACCACACAATATGATATTGAATTGAGTAGACGTACCCTCGCCCACATACTACTTGTGCCAATTCGTCCACCCCTAGAGAGTATAACACATGTATGGATAGGTACAAGCAATTGCAGGCTATTCTGATAGTTCTTGTGCAACATATGTCGCCGCTTACTCACGACTGAAGTCACGAGTATGCGCGGCGACTCAATCACACCATGGACCCACTTGTAGAAAGACCGCGCAGACTGGTGAGCGCCTGACCTGTCCATAGCATAAGCAATAAAGGAACCATCTCTGAGCCAGCAATACCTGTATTGATCGAAGTTGGGGCAGGCGACATATGCCCCATTAGCGGATTGATAGCGGCGTATGATGTCGATGCTCTTTTCCCGCAAATCGTGCACAACGAATCCCCACTTCCCAGTTGGTCGGCGCAGTTGCCATTGGGTTGCCCGGTAAACCTGCTCGCTTATTCTATCACCCGCCCGGCATCGTGTCAATCCATGTTCATCAGTCTGTTTAGCAGTCAGGTGTAGGCCTGGCTCCTGCACATGCGATGTTGACGTATTTCGCCGTCTCCAGGTTGACAGTGGAAACCTCGCGGTGTACCATGTAGCTGTAAGGTGAGACTACGTGACACGATAACCTGAAATCGGAGGGATGAAACGATGTCGGCCACTCTACGGGACGTAGCGCGCAGAGCCGGGGTATCCCACACTACTGTGTCGAATGTGCTGAACAACGTCCCGAAGGTCGGCGAGGAGACGCGCAAACGAGTATTGCAGGCAATGGCTGATCTTCAGTTCGAGCCTAATCTTGCCGCGAAAAGCCTGTACACAAAGCGTTCGTATATCGCGGGCTACATGGTTCCTGCCATCACCAATGAATTCTTCATGAACGTGGCCCGGGGAGCCGAGAGAGTGCTATATCGCGAGGACATTGGCCTGTTCCTGTGCGATACAGGGCTAGACCCGAAACGCGAGGCGGACTACATCCGCCGGCTGATCCGTCATCGCGCAGACGGTATCGTTGTAAACTACACCGCAAATCGCAGGACCATTCGTGACGCAGTGCGGGCAGGAATACCAGTCGTGGCAGTTGAATCGCCGGCGGATGAGCCATCGGCTTCGCTCGTGTGCCTCGATAACCACGGTGCCGCCATGCTCGGCGTCGAACACCTGTGTGA
Source organism: Firmicutes bacterium UBA5389 (assembly GCA_002409965.1). Taxonomy (GTDB): domain Bacteria; phylum Bacillota; class DTU025; order DTU025; family DTU025; genus UBA5389. The sequence goes on along the minus strand of DHON01000054.1, from coordinate 12,957 downwards.
GCTCGGGCATCGCCGCATTGCGGTCATGGCCCTGGACTTTGACAGCAACGTGAACGAGGAGCGCCTGAGAGGGTTCCACGATGGGCTGAAACTCCACGACATCGAACCTGCACCCGAACTGGAGATATCGCTTGCCACTTCAGAGAAGGAGAATGGTTACTTCGACTACGACGCTGAGCTCGAGAAGAGCCCAGTAACGGCACATAGGCGGTTCTCCGAGATCGTCGCGAGGCTCACGGCCATGGGCGACCCTCCCACAGCTGTGTTTTGCTTTGACTACCATACTACACTCCTTCTGATTCAGAGCCTCATGAAGATGGGAATCACCCCAGGGAAGCGGGTATCGGTAATCGGATTCGACGCGCCAAAAGCGGCATGCGCCCCCCGGGTGACCAGTATCAATCAGCCGGCTCTGGAAATGGGCGCTATCGCGGCGAACCTGCTCCTAGAGAGTATAGGTGATCCAGCGCTCAAACCACGGACAGTGCGCCTATCTGCCCAGCTTGACGTCGGCGACACCACCGGTCCGCCGCTCACCATAGCGCCTCGTTAGGAGCAGCGCCGAATGCAACGCCCCCGGCGAGCGCACGTTGGAAGCTCAGCGCCCTCATTCATAGATGCTGCTTCTTGGGGCTTCTGAGCGTCATGCCGACCAACCCCTCGCATTTGCATCGAGGTTATGTTCGGCATGAGTGTTGCCAGTACCTTCTCAGAAGACTCTGACTATATTCCGAAACTTCAGGCTTTTCTACTGCGGAAAATGAGCTAAGGAAGCTGAATCTGGCTTCCGCCGTCGACTGCTGCTTGTACTCCCCCGGTATGCTGCTGGCTGGATGCTTCTCTGCATCCATCGCCATGGCTGCGATCAGAGAAGTCGCGCTTGCCGTTTTCAAAATGCCAGCTTGGCATATGTTACGTGCAGAACGTGAAGGGTATGCATCGCCTCCGACAACTGCGGGTAGAGCTGACTGAAAACGCCGTACATGTGGTCATAGGCTTTCTTTGCAGCGTCACGTGGCCTCGATGCGTCCGTGAGACGCACTGTTGATCGACATGCATCCTGCACAGTCGAGTACATCCCCACGCCTACACCTGCCAGGAGAGCCGCGCCGAATGCAGCACCTTCTGCGGATGCTACTACAGCAACTTCCTTTCCAAACACGTCTGCCTGCATCTGTCTCCAGAGCGTGCTGCGAGACCCGCCGCCGGACGCGATGACGCTGCTCACGGAGATGCCGAGTTCCTCGACGAGCTGCATGCAATCCCGCAGGCTAAAGGTGACTCCTTCCATTATGGCTCTCACCATGTGTGCCCTCTTGTGCCTTGATGTCAACCCGACGAATGCGCCGCGGGCACAGGGGTCGAGATGCGGGGTGCGCTCACCCATGAGATACGGCAGGAACACCAATCCCTCGCATCCCGGAGGCACCGTCTCGGCCTCTTTGGAGAGATAGTCATATACGTCCTGCCCTGTAGCCCGAGCGACTTCCTCCTCGCACGGGCTCAGGGTCCTGCGGAACCACTGTAGTGAACCGCCGGCCGCCTGCGTCACGCCCATCACGTGCCACATACCCGGCACGGCGTGGCAAAACGAATGCAGTCTTCCCAGACTGTCAAGCCGCATGCCATCAGTCGCGGCGAATACTACCCCGGACGTTCCTATCGTCGTCGACACGATGCCAGGTTCCACGACTCCGCTTCCCACTGCGCCGGCGGCTTGGTCACCCGCGCCGGCCACCACAGGGGTGCCCTCCACTAACCCGGTGCTCAGGGCGGCGCTGCGCGTAACGTACCCCGCAACCTCTGGCGACTCAATCACTGTAGGTAACCAGTCCATTGGAATACCCAGAGACTCTAGCATCGCCGATGACCATCGCCGGTGCCTCACGTCCAGAAACAATGTCCCCGATGCATCGGATACGTCGGTCGCGTAATCGCCCGTGAGCATCCATCGAATGTAGTCTTTGGGAAGCAGCACGCGCGCGATCTTTTCATAGCTAGACGGCTCGTTGTCACGCAGCCACAGTATCTTAGTGGCTGTGAAGTTCGGCAGCGGTCGGTTACCGGTCCACTCAACGGTGTTGTCCTCACCTATGTGTTCAGTTATCCAATTGCATTGCCTAGTCGACCGCTGGTCGCACCAGATGATGGCGGGTCGAATCACCTGGCCTTGCGCATCAAGACAGACGGCACCGTGCATCTGTCCTGAAAGTCCGATGGCCGCAATATCCTGCGACCGCACGCCCAATTCTCCGGCTCCCGCTATAGCCTGTCGGATGCTCTCCGCTACAGCGTTCCACCAGTCCGTGGGGTTCTGTTCTGCCCAACCTGGATGAGGTTGGCTCAACCCGTACTGTACAACGCCTGAAGATACCGGGCAGCCGTCATCCCGGAATATGACCGTTTTCGTTGCTGAAGTTCCTACATCTATCCCCATCACGCAAGCCATCTGTGCCTGACCCCCATGTCGTAGAAATGCGCGGACTCCCAAGCAGTAGCACACAGCGTTCCGTCACGCGTCAACCAGAGCCCCTCTTCTTGCCGCAGATGCTTGCGAAGCCAAAGCCAATGCGAGGCTGACTCGCGCATCCTCGAACGCGGCTTTCTGGATTGGCAATCCGCTGTCTACACAGTCCACGAAATAGCGCCATTGCACCAGGTAAGGGTCGATGGGCTCGGCGTGCTCCTCGCGAGTCTTGCCGTTGGGCAGGTACACAATGATGGGGGCGGACTTCCCTCGCTCCTCGATGTTCTTTCCGGCACGAAACAGCCATTCAATCGCTCCGCGCTCACAAAGCACTCTCACGGTCATCGTGAACGGGAACGACGATGGAAAGGCCCACCCTCCTTGAACCAAGGCCGACTGGCCGGATTTGAAGGAGATGCTGGTTCCCATATGCCCCCATCCCCCGAGTTCGGGGTCGTACACACCCTGAGCACTCAAGGCTTGTGCCGGACCAAACAACCAGCTTGCGAAGTCGATATCGTGAATTTGCAGATCGAGACCAGCGCCGCCTCCCAGCTCTTCTTTTCTGTTCCACCCGGCTTCCGTCCAGTCGGGTATGACGCCAAGCCTCTCGAAGAACCCATGCATCGGCTTGCCTAGCTCGCCACTATCCGCAATCTCCTTTACCCTCATGTACTCCGGCCAGAACCGGAGAACATGCCCCGCCATGGCGTTCACGCCTGCTGCCCGTACTGCTTCGATCATCTGATCGGCCGCCTCAACCGACACTGCAATTGGTTTCTCGCAGAATATGTTCTTGCCGCTGCGGGCGGCCTTCACAACCATTTCCGCATGCAGAAACGTTGGGGTACATATTGCCACAGTGTCTACATCAGCTTCGCTAAGCATTGAATCATAGCAGGAGTAGTACAGCGCGCCAAGCCGCTCGGCCAGCCGCCTGCCTTTGTCTGGAATAGGGTCAACCACGGCTACGACACGTGCACGATCGATTTTCTCCGCGATGATGTTCGCATGCAGTTGCCCAATGTAGCCCGCACCTACCACTGCAACCCTAAGCACGACATCCGCCTCCCATTTGGCTGTAGATTATCCTTCCTGTCGAGACTGGAGTTTCACGTTTATGGAGATGGCAACGAGCAGTAGTACGCCCTTAAAGAACATCTGTTGAGCGACACTAAGGCCCATCAGGATTAGCCCGTTGTTGATCACTCCAATGACAATGGAACCAACGACTGACCCGATAATCGCTCCTTTGCCTCCGAAAAGGCTAGTTCCGCCTAGAACGGTAGCGGCAATAACCGATAGATCGTAGCCCTCGCCCATTGTGTATCGCGCACCGTGCAACCGTCCTGCGTAGAGCATCCCGGCGAGCGCAGCTGTCGTTGATGACAACAGAAGCGCTCTGAGCTTGATTGTTCTGGTATTGATGCCTGTATAGTAGGCCGCTTTGGCGTTGCCGCCAGTCGCTAGCACCTGCTTGCCGAATGTGGTCTTGTTGAGCAAGACGTATCCTGCCGCCATGACTGCAAGTGTCCAGAGAAACAGTACCGGAACAGGACCCACATCGCCAGAACCGAAGACGAAAATGAACCAGTCATCCACGATCGCCACAGACTTGAGGTCAGTCACCCACCGCGCAAGACCAGCGAGAATGCTCGCCGATCCGAGAGTCACAAGAAACGACGGTATTCCCACCCATGCTACGATGGCTCCGTTGAACAGCCCAACGACCAATCCGACTGTGATACCTGCAGCGACTCCTACCGCAGTGTTTACGTTGAGTCCCAATGCCGACACGAGTGCTGCCAAGGCGATCGTAGACCCAACCGACAGGTCGATTTCGCCTGTCGATAGCACAAAGGTCATCCCAACCGACATGACTGAGATCATTGCCGTCTGCCGCAAGATGTTCATGATATTGAGCATACTGAGAAATCTGGTGCCCATAACAGCGCCGAAGAACACTGTCAGAATGGCAAGTATGATGTATATGATCGACCCTTCGGGGAGAGCTTTCCTTTTCTTCTCGGACACAGCTGATGCCAACTCACTCACCTTCGACCTTCTAGATGCTGCTTGCCGATGGCCGCGCACGGGGCTCAGACAAGCGCCAGCAACCGCGCCTCGGTGACGGGCTCATCGACAGCGCGCATTTCGTCGACAATTGCGCCTTCCCGCATCACAAGCACCCGATCGCACAGCTCAGCGATGAGCTCAAGTTCAGAAGACACTACTATGGCAGCATTCTTGCCTGAGGAAACATGCTGCCTAACCAGCTGCGCGATCTCGCGCTTAGATTCCACATCCACACCCACTGTAGGGTCATCAAGAAGCATGATCTGTGATCCTGTAGCAAATGCCTTGGATAATACCACCTTCTGCTGGTTTCCTCCCGAGAGGTTGGCAACTCTATGCCTGACACTCGCCGCCACTACATTAAGCTGCTGCGATAAGCGTCTAGCTAACTCGGTGCACTTGCGTCGGTCTATTAGGAATCTTGTCATAACCTTCTGTAACACCGGCAGTATCATGTTGTCTTGAACACTATGGGACAGGACAAGACCCTTTGTCTGTCGCTCATCAGGAATCAAGTACAGCCCTAGTTCGATAGCCTTCGCCGGCGTGAGTCCTCGGAATGGAATGCCGTTCACCAATATGCGTCCCTCGCGCGGCTGTGACACTCCGAATACCACTTCCAGCAGCTCAGTGCGGCCGCTGCCCGAAAGACCCGCAATACCCAGAATCTCATTCGGATGCAGAGCAAAGGAGACGCCATGCACCCGAGGCGCAATGATACCATCCACTTCTAGTATCGAGTCGCTGGCACGTGACACCTGAGCTGCAGAAGTGGGATGACCGATTTCTCGTCTCGTTGCGCGGATCGGCTCCTCGCCTGTGATATCGCAAGCAAGATCATCCACGCTGACAGCTCTTGCGTCCACTACCGATACGTTGCGGCCATTTCGCAACACTGAGACCCGGTCACAAATCTCAAGCACTCGCTTGAGGTCGTGCGATATGTAGATAACCGATACACCCCGGGACTTCAGAGTTCTGATCACACTGAACAGGAACTCAACCTGATCCGAAGTGAGTGCCGCAGTTGGCTCGTCCATGATAATGATGCTGGCCTTCTGCGAAAGGGCCTTGGCGATCTCAGCAAGCTGTTTCTCAGCCACACTGAGAGTGGCAACCGGTACATTCACGTCGATGTCTGAACCCAGTGACCTCACGATCTCTGATGTTCGTTCCTGACACTGCCGAACGTCCACAAGTCCCGTTCGCCGCGTGGGTAGGCGCCGGAGAAACACGTTCTCCGCTACTGTGAGCGTGGGAGCCAGGCTGAATTCTTGGAATATCATGGCGACATCCGACCGCATTGCTTTTGCCGATCCGGCCACGCCTACCTGGCGGCCGTTGATTTCGATGGTACCCGAGTCGGCGCTCTCCACGCCATACAGAATCTTCATGAGGGTGCTCTTGCCTGCGCCGTTCTTCCCCACTAGCCCGAGCACTTCTCCGGCTTCCAAGCATAGATTGACACTGTGGAGTACTCCAACCCCGCCAAACTGCTTGGATATCCCTACCATGTTGACAACACGCGTGCCCATCCATGCAACCCGCCTTTGCTCATTTGAGAACAGATGATCTCACAGAGGATGGCGCGCCGTGCCCATCTGCATTAGCACAGCGCGCACTCATCTGCCTTGCCTGATCCGCAATGTCGCGAGAGAGTGAGTCTACTTCTGCAGTGCCTTCCTAACCGCCGCTGGAAGCTCAGTGTTGAACAGTTTCGGCCATGTGGCGCCAATCGTGCTTTTGGTAGCAATCAGGCCCGGAACCATCACGCACTCGGCTGGAATCTCCTTGCCGAGCAGTGCGTAGCATCCAAGCTCTGTGACAGTCACCCCGTACTGCCAGGCCATACACTGTGTCATCGCCACTACGTTCTTGCCCCTTGCCATCTCCAACGCTGTGACTTCGCCGATGTCATTCGTCACTATCTTGATATCGGTTCGTCCTGCCGCACGGAGCGCGGCAAGTGCGGGCATCAATGCCTCCTGCCAAGGTAGGTAGAGACCCGAAATCTCAGGATGAGCTGTGACCATGGCCGAAACCACTGCTTCCGCGTCTGCCGGGTTCCCACTCCACGGCCTTTCGTCCACAATCCTCAGACCAGGATAGTCCTTCAGTGCATCCTTGAACCCTTGATCTCTCTGATTTGTTATGAAGAAGTTTGCTTCGTGGAATACATAGCCGATGCTGCCCTTGCCCCCCAATGCAGCACTGAGGTCCTTAGCCAGCAACGGACCAAAGCCCGCCAGGTCGTAGAATACTAGCCCGCCTTTGTACTCCTGGTTCCATTTTAGCGAGGCTTTGTTGCTGCAAAAGACCAACGCGACACCCTTCTTGGCTGCTTCTTTGAACGCAATCGTGGAAACCGCCGGGTCAACTGCTACCGAAGCGATGATGTCAGGTTTAGCTGCAAGGATATTCTCGATGTTCTCCCTTTGAACAGCGGCATCGAGCCGGTTGAATGTATGGATGTACTCCATGTTCAACTGCTTGGCCATGTATTCTATGGCCTTACCGATAGTGTCATCGAACTCACTCGCGGCCAGCTGATCGTAAGCTATCTTGTAGTTTCCCTTCCTGATCTTCTCACGCTCCGCCGGCGTCAGCGATATCGATGTGTACCAAATGGGTACCTGGCCTTCCGGGCCGCGAGTTCTTGTTTCAGCCACAGCCGGTTGAGCAAGGGCGCCTGGGGTCGGGAGTACGAGTATGGCCATCAAGAGCAGATCCGCGAGAATCACCCATAGAGTCGAACGCTTCATTTTGGGCTTCCTCCTTTTCGTGCACGCGCATGTGCCTCGACAATGGACCCACCGACAATCCTGGATAGATTCCTGAGTAAAGCCAACCTCACATCACTAGCGACCAGATTACCATCTAGACGGAATCCATTAGGCGTCTGACATAATCCAGCGAAATCTGCAGAGCCTTATCCTCTTCATCCGGGTCAGTAACGAACTTCGAATAGTCCAGTTCAACTTCGAAACTGAGAGGGCCGTTGTAGCCAACCTTCTTCAATTGCGTGAAGATCGCCCTAAAGTCCACGATTCCTTGCCCCACCGGCGGAAACATCGGCACGCCTTGCCCACCTATCTGGTCCTTGATATGAAAATGCGCTAGGTGAGGCGCAATCACCTTGATGTCTTCCTCAGGGGATACTCCGCGATAGTAGATAACATTTGCCGGATCGTAGTTTATCCGTACCCACTCGCTGCCGATTCGCTCCATCGTAGCCAGGCAGTCGGGCCCCGTTCCCGTAAGCCCACCGTGAGTCTCCAGGGCAATTGTCACACAGCGGGAACCAGCGTATTCAGCCGCATCGGAGATGTTGCGGAAGAAGTCTTCCTTCTTTTCGTGCGTCTCTGCCTCACCAGTACCGGTGTTTACAATAGTGACTTCCAACTCAGACGCCAGGTCGATGCGTCTTTTCAACGCCTCAACGCCGCTGACGGATGTCAAGTCTACATGACCACTTATGCTCACAGCCTCCAGCCCATAGACGGCAAGCATCCGTCTCAGACCTGCCACCTCGGCTTTCCCCATCTTCTCAGGCGTAACGTGCTCACAGTGCCCCGGGATCGCCGCCAATTCCACGTATTTTAGCCCGACCGAGGCTATCCCCTGTAGCGCCCTCTCCAGCGATGACCCCTTGTATCCATTGGTCGTACTGGCCAGTCTATTCAGCATTCACTCACCCCTTTCCAAACTGTCTACGTGGCGCGGCCCGGCCTGCAGTACCTGTTCCCCACATCTCCTTTCGGTCATCAATCTACTGTCGCTCTGCACGACCCACAAGATGCTGGACGTTCAGCGGTAGCTTGGTCAACGTCTCGACATTCCCGTCTCTCTTCCCCAGCGTTCTCTCGATGACCACATAATCTAGGCCAGGAATGACGATGTCATCCCACGACTGCCCAACTCCCCTGATGGCTACGTCCAGCATAGTCACTATTTGCCGGCCAAGCGGCTCTTCTGATCGAAGAGTAATGGCGCCGAAGAACTCCTGACACTCGGTGTAGCCTGAATTATGAGTTCCCGTATATGGTTTCTGGCGAGCAAGATCCACGTGCCGCCCAATGCGTGTCGACGCCTCGGCCGACCTGGAGGCAAAGAAGTCCTGCAACGCCTGTTCCTGCAGCTTGGCCGGCAATCCTTGGCTGGCAACCCTGCAGTATGCTTCAAAGCCCACGCGGTAAGCCTCCTCCACCAAACCGAACCAATACTTGGCATCGTCCGGCACGCATGAGGGATCGGGCACAGCCATCACCGAGACACGTTCGCACGAGTTCAAGCCATCTCGCTTCGGAGCGATCCCCACGTGAACGTAGTCGCCCTCTCTGATTGGCCGATTAAGCGCCTTTCCCACAAGGGTTCTGTTGGCTTCGTTGGCCGTGACCATTATGTCGAAACCCATCTCCTCGGCTCCAAGCTCCCTGGCAACAAGATAACCCCAAGCGGCGACCTGAGTCTCGAGCATACCCGGCTTGAGCACTGCAAGCATGGCACGCACGGCCACATCGGCAATCTGGCTTGACTGCTCTATGAGGGCCATCTCTGTGTCGGACTTTTCGTACTTGATTCGCTGATACAGCTCCTGTGCGTCTACTAGCTCGCCGGTCGGACCCGCGTAATGCCTAAGGGCATCTACAATGCTGGCCGGAATGACAGCCTTGGGCGAGAGAAGGCCTATGTTCCTGGGCCTTTGCCCACATGCCGCCTCCAGCACGTCTTCGAATCGCTCGGCAGAAATGGGATAATCCTCATCAGCAAGCTTCAGCATTTCAACTTTGTGCACCGTGGCACCTGACCGCGGGGTGAGCTGCTCGGCAATGTACGCGCCTTCAAGACCAGCCATAAGGTGAAAACCCTTGCTGCCTATGACACCAGCCACGGGTTCAATTGAGATGTTGGTGTTGCCGCCCAAGTAGGGGACATCACCGTTGTAATGCTCATCTGAGTAGACCACTCCGATATCCAGGCCGTGCTCTGCAAGAGTCTGTGCCACTTTCTGTTGCCGAGACTCGAACTCGGATCGGGGTACAGCCAGAGACCTATCGATTTCGGGCGCTGCTTCCAGAATGGTCTCAACGAGATTGCATTCCTCTTTCCATTGCGCAGTGCGTTCCAGTCGCATTCACTCGTGCTCCTCTCTAGTTGTGCCTCGTTCAGCTGCGCGCACGGTCGATACTCGCCAGCAACTCCACATAGGGGCGAAACTCTAGCCGAGGCCTGGCGTCTGTAGCCACGTACAGCTCCAGGTAACCGTCCCCATATGCCCGCGCCTTCCTTGCATCAAGAAGGCCCTTGATCACCTGTCGCTGAGAGCCGAATTCCCTGAGGGCCGTCGCGACCACTTTCTCGGCCTCAGCAGGCGCTCTTAGGGCTCTGTTGGCCCGGATCTGCGGCGGGCGCCCGCCCGTGAGAGCGTCCTCAGGCCCGAAATCAGCCCATACCGTGTACTGCAAGAAGGTACGGATTGCCGATGGTTCGCCCCAATCAACCAATATTCTGTCGCCTGCCTGCGGTCCGTCAAACAGTCCAATGCTACCTACCGCTTCGTGATCAGAGTGCTCACGATATGTATTGGGAGTGACTAGCCTGGTGGCCCTGATCTTTCTGAGTGCCCTGACGGTTTGACCGAACGTGCCCTCAGCGCCAGTCGTAAGCACCCTGCCAGTGTGCTGCCTGACGCTGAAGTCCGGGTAGTTGAACCTGATGACATGGTCCTCGTCGATCCCTAGCATCTGGTACGCGGATCTTGACTCTTCCATCCTAGTCGCCACTATACTGTCCTTCTCCTGGACAGTACTGTAGCCCGCGTCTCCCATACAGTAGATGAACACATACGGCACGCCGCCGGCGGCCAAGACAGCCTGTATCAAGTATCCGGCACCCAAGATGGCATCATCATCGTGGGGTGCGAGCACTGCCACCACTTCGTTTTCCGTGCCCCACTCCGGAAAGAGCGTGTCAATCCGTTGTGAAGCGGTTCCACTGGATAGTTCGTAATAGCGGAAATCCAACTCTACCTGAACCTCCTCATGACCCAATGTGATCAGCACTGCATTGGCCACCGGGCGTGTCCTTCACGTTCTTCGCCTGCGATTGAGCCAGAAGAGACGCAAAGAACCTGTTGAACGCCCAGGTGCTAGCTCCGAGAAGTCGACCTTTGTTGCCCAACTTTGAGAAAGTGATTGCGGTGTCATGATCGGAAGGCAAGTTGGAATTGGCGAGATATTCACGGAAGTAACGCAGCACGGTATCGCAGTAGGGTTTCCCGTCCTCAATGGCGTTGCCGCCCACAATCATGATCTCGGGATCAAAGAGGCGTTTGAGCATGATCAAGCCTCTGGCAAGATACCCCGCAGCTTCCTGGACTATTCGCACCGCGACGGGGTCTTCTTCTTCGAAGGCCGAGAAGACATCGGCAATCGCAAGGCTACCCCCGCGATTCTCAGCCATTTCAGCCAGTAGCAGCGACTCACCATCAGCTGCAGCCTCGCTAGCTCGATCGACAATAGAGCGCAACGAAGCCAGTTTTTCCAGGCAGCCCCGGTTTCCGCAATTGCATTGCGGGCCGCTGGGATCTACTACCACGTGACCGAGTTCACCCGCCATCTCGCTTGATCCGCGATGTATCCTGTTGCCGATCATCACTCCAACACCGATACCAGCCCCTACATTCACGAACAGAATATCCTCAGCGTCACCCCACGTCCCGAAGTAGTATTCGCCAGCTATTGAGGCGTGCGTTTCCTTTCCAATGCATATGGGCACTGGGAAGATCTGTTCCAGAACGGTGCGTAGTGGAACATCCCGCCAATCAAGGGGAACAGACCGCAAGACAGTGCCCGATTCGGAATCGATGATTCCAGGCACAGCCACCGCCACGCCCACAAGCTCCAGTTGCTTGTCTGCAGCCTCCTGAACGCAGAAGTCATTCAGTGAGTTAATGAGATGCAGGACCCTTGTTCCATCGCCTTTGCGTACCTCAAAGCTATTCAAGGCGCGCAAATTCCCCAGAACGTCTACCAGACCCAATGTAATATCATCTGAGCTCAGGTCGACTGAGACGCACACCCGCGAACCCGGAGACGCAGCGTATACTTGGGGCTTTCGTCCAGCCTTTGACTTCTGGACGCCGGCGCCGGCGATAAGGCTCAATTCACAAAGCTCGTTTATTATATTGCCTGCTGTCATGGAAGTAAGCCCGGTCATTGCTGCTATATCCGACTTTGACAATGGGGCAAACCGGCGGATCATGTCCAGCACCAAAAATCGATTATCAATGTACGTAGACTCCGAGTTATGGCCTCTTTTCCGCCTCCGCGACATCAGATCAATCACCTGCCAGCCATTTATCCAGCACGACCAGCGATTGGGCATGCTCAGTCGGTACCCTGTGCCGGTACGGGTTCCGGCACAATTGCCACTGCGCTAGGTTGATTCGACCAACGCGCCCGGCATTCCTGCCTATATATAAAATAATTTTGATAATTCGCACGAGCCCGCTCCGGCATATCGTTCTCCTTCCAGCCCAAACCGCATTTCAGCCGCGGTGAGGGTTGTGGTGGCACTGTGCCGTTCGGAGTAACCGGCCCGCGCGCATCGGTTGAGTAACTAAAGTTGTTTTGCAATCATAGCGTACAGCATGGCACCTGTTCCTGCTGCAGTTGGTGCTGGCTTCTGCCCCCGTGCGCGATTTTTCCACCGCTCCGTATATCACAGACTAATGGCGGCATATCCCGACACACCACTGACATGTGTAGGCGCCTGGAAGCCACTTGGCATTGCTGTTAGTTGCGTATTACAGTTGTTCAACAGAAGGCGGAGGCCCAGGAGATCCTTGCGTGCATTGACAACACATTGTTGCACACAGTCGATGTAGATGATCGTGTCGGCTGGGATAGCCCGAAGGACAAGAGACCATTTCCGAGGCCCAAACCGAGCGCTCCTAAGAAAAAAGATATGCCTTTTGAACCCCTTGAGTCAGATCCCGAATATGCGCCCGTTCTCGGATTCTTTGACAAGATAAGCAGAAACGCCAGGGTGAAGAAGGTTGCACAGTGAAACCCGTTCCAGGAAGCGCTCCATCATGTAATTGCTCATCAGGATTTGCGCATCCGCTTTCTTTCCTTCTGAGAGATTGCGGACCAGATCCCTTAACTGGCGCGATGATTTGATCATTGCAGCAGTACCTCCAGATAGCGGTCCAGGATTCTCTCCACCTGGAATGCCTGTGCATACTGCATCAGCAGGCGCAGATTCTTGTCCTTTCGTTTGGCATACTGCTTCAAGGCATCCTGGAACTCACTTTCCGCATGTAGATGTTCCCATCTGCGCATTTGGGGACGGGCCCGCCGACCGTATTGGTGAAGCATCTGTGTAGATATCGGCGGCAAAGCCTGCAAGCC
>DHON01000034.1 GCA_002409965.1 Firmicutes bacterium UBA5389 | reverse complement strand
TGCGATGCCTAACAGGCGCATCGCGCAAAGACTTGTTGAGAGCTACCTAGGTACCGGTAGTGTTCTGTGGACGACCGATCGGCGGCCTATCCTTGCAGGCAAGCAATCGGGCATGGCTTGTCCATCGTGTTCCTGCTCAGTATCGTCTTGTAGCCGCCGGGCCGGCCATACAGATCGCGCTCGGTGTCGCGGCCTCCTCGTGCTGTCATCTCATGAAGTACAGATTTCACCGAGCCGCATAGCGTGCGTAGTTCTTCGCGGGATACAGTCGCCATCTTGCGCCTAGGGCGGATCACGGCAGTCCATAGAGTGTCGTGCAGCACTCCGTTGCCAAGGCCCGGTATCCGCTGCTCTGTTGCCAGGAATGCGTTTGCAGATAGGGAGCTGCATTCTCGTTCACACGCGGCGGCGCCATTTCGACGCGATGCGACTCACATTGAAGACCCCGCCGCTGCGTGCGCCGACCCAGCATCGCTGTTGCCCACACAATTCTGAGTTGGGTGGGCATTCCCAGGAAGCGCCCGAGGTTGTCGGCCTCCGCGGCCACAAGATCGCGCTCGTCGGACGAAAGAACGCCGAAGAGCTCCACAGTGATGACCAGCTTGCGGCCTTTGCGTTTCAGGGCCCACACGCCGGCGATGCGCCCATTCACGGGCAGAACAGGAGACAACCAGCCTGCCTTGCGGAATACGCGCTTGTAGTAGTCATCATCCACGAACCTGCTCTTGTCAGCGTGGCCCAGAAGGAAAGGATCGAAGCTGGGCAGCAGACGGACTGAAGGCCCCGGCGTCAAAGCCCCTGGCGCGGACAGGGCGGCAGTCTGCCGAATGGCTTCCAAGTTCTCGCGCAGAACCCACGCCGGCTGGCCTTCAACCGACACCTCTGCCAAGTCACCGGCAAGACGCCCACCGATACAAGCCGTGTCGCTCACTTTCATGCCGGTCCAGGACGCGAAGTCGCGCCAGGTAGCCGGGCCGTAGCTTCGCAGATATCGCCTCATCAGGAACGCTCCGGCATCTTCTGCTGGTGCGGCGTCACTTCCTTTGGCATCCCCATCCCCTGTCGCGGATCCGAGCAGTCCATGCAGCCACCGGTCCCGATGCACGAACGTAGCCTTCTGCCCCTGGTCAGGGCCGAAGCATACCAGGCCCTGCAAGGAGACAAGCTTGACCACGCCTCCCCAACTGTGATCTACCCATCCCCGCGTCTCGAGCCCAATGGACGAAGCCACGCAGTCGGCAAGCTCGTGCCTGGTAATGGGAGCAGAAACAAGGCAACCGGCGGCGATTCAATCAATCGGCACCTGCGGGAAAAGCCGAAGGTTGTGCGGAATCGGGCAAGCGGAAGACCCGATGCGGCGAATCGTGGGGCTCCTTCGGGCCCTTTGGGTATCTGCGGAGCCTTGCTCGGAAGCCATCGAGGGGCAACCCGTTTGGTTTGGAGCAGGTTGCCCCTCGATGGCTTCCCAGGTCCCCGTCAAATGACCGCGGGAAAGGACCATGAGACGCTCAGGCTTGGCTTGGTCAGGAGCAAGACTCGCAACGCCGTACACCGTTTCGCTGGACTTGATCTGGCCTGAAAGATCAGCCCGCGCGACCATCCGCGAGTCACATGAGCGGCCAAGACATGCGGTGTGCAGGGTTAGCACGACTTTGGCGGGGCCCGAGGAGATCCCGGGGTGATGCCTTACCCATCGGCGCTCGGTATGATATATTGTAACTAAACATCCCAACCGCGGCACAGTGTCCAGCGCCCAGGGGCCGATGCCCAGTGCTCAAGCTGCGTGCGGGATGAGTCGAATCGAATAGGTGCCCCCTGCCAGGTGCCCTCGTGCGAGGGAGAATAGGGAAGAGGCAGCGGGCGAGCACGCACCGTTGGGTGTTGTGTCGCCTGCCAAGCCCGCGGTCCCGCCACTGTAGCCGGGAAATATGGGCGCGCGCCGCAAGTCACTCCTGCTCATGCAGGGGGAAGACGCGCACATGCGATGATCCGGCAGCCAGGAGACCTGCCTGACAGGCATTGGAGCCACCTTCGTGGAAAAAGGGAGGCCCGACTATGGCTTCTGTACGCCGTAATTGCCCCGCTGATCTAGCTGATCCGGTCAACCTGACTCGTCCGGTTCATCCAGCCCACCCGGTTCGCCCGGCGCGCTCAACTCATTCCGCCTCCTCGGCGCATTCACACGCTGGCAGTTCATCTCCCTCGCCCACCCTCATGGACTCTATCAAGGAGATCCTCACGGAGACAAGCAGGGAGAATGCCAACATCGTCAACTCGCCGTCAGCTAAGATGCTTCAGATTGCATCGGCGGCCAGTAGAGAGTATTATCTCACGCGGGTGATCCCGCCCGACATGGCCCAAGCGCATCAGGACGGAGACATCCACATACACGACCTCGATTTCTACGGCAAGACCCTTACATGCGTGCAGATACCCCTGGGCAGGCTGCTAGCGGAGGGGTTCAACACGGGGCACGGCTACGTCCGTCCTCCGAAACGACCGGCGTCCGCCGCGGCCCTGGCCGCAATCATAATCCAAAGCTGTCAGAACGACATGCACGGAGGACAGTCATTCGCCGCCTTCGACGCCGACATGGCGCCGTACGTGGAAGGACGTTCAGAAGACGAGGTCTACCAGGCCATGGAGGCGCTGGTCTTCAACCTCAATTCCATGCACAGCCGGGCAGGCGCTCAGGTCCCGTTCTCCAGCATCAACCTGGGCTGCGACACATCCGAGGGCGGCAGGCTTGTCTCCAAATGCCTGCTTGAGGCGTACGAAGCCGGGCTCGGCAGAGGCGAGACGCCCGTTTTCCCCAACGTCATCTTCAGAGTCAAGGCCGGCGTCAACGCGAGCCCGGCCGATCCGAACTACGACCTTTTCCACATCGCGTGCCGCGTTGCGGCCAGGCGCATGAACCCCACATTCAGCTTCATGGACTCCTCGTTCAACGCTCCCTACGGCTCGGAAGTGGCCTACATGGGGTGCAGAACTCGGGTAATCGCCGACAGGCACGGCGCCGCGGTGAGCGTAGGAAGGGGCAACCTCTCCTTCACCTCAGTGAACCTCCCGCGCCTCGCTCTGCGGGCGGACGGCAGCAGCGACCGGTTCTTCAGCTTGCTCGGCCACTGTATGGACTTAGCGGCTCGGCAGTTGCTGCACAGGTACGATGTGCAGTCGCATCTCAAGGTGCGCGACATGCCTTTCCTCATGGGCCAACACATCTACATGGACTCGGAAAACCTATCGGCCGACGACGAGATCGCGCCGGCGATCAAGCACGGCACTCTATCCATAGGCTTCGTCGGCTTGTCCGAGGCCGTCACGGCCCTATGCGGACACTGCTGCGGCGGCGATGCGACCGTTCGGAGCACGATCGACGCAGCAGTTGCGACCGCTGCCGATGCCAGCGTCGATGCCGAAGCCGACACGCTGGGCTACGAGATCGTCAAGTTCATGCGCAAGCGCGTGGACGAATACGCGGACGCCTATGATCTCAACTTCACGCTGCTTGCAACGCCGGCTGAAGGCCTCTCCGGAAGGTTCGTCTCCATTGACCGGGAAAGATTCGGCGCGATCTCGGGCATAACGGACCGCGCCTACTACACCAACAGTTTCCATGTGCCCGTGGGTGCCCATATGTCGATATGGGGAAAGCTTGCGCGCGAGGGCAAGTACCACGGCCTGACGAATGCAGGGCACATCTCCTACGTGGAGCTGGCCTCACCGCCGCTGCACAATGTGGAAGCTGTGGAGAACATCGTCCACGCCATGGCATCGGCGGACGTAGGATACGGCGGCATCAACTTCCCTATAGACGAATGCCTCGCATGCGGCTACTCCGGAGTGATCGAGTCAGTCTGTCCGGCATGCCAGTCGGGATCGATCAGACGAATAAGACGGATCACCGGATATCTGTCCACCGTCGACAGGTTCAATGACGCCAAGCGCGCCGAGCTGGCCGACAGAGTTGCCCACACGGCGGACACGGCGCGCCCCGGAAGCGCCGGGAAGGGCGCGTGGTAGGGATGAAGAGACTCATGGCCGAAGCATCCTCCGGAGCGGGAGCGCCGCCCACCACGCTCAGGCTTGCCGGCATCGTAGACGAAAGCGTGGTGGATGGACCCGGCGTAAGGCTTGTGGTGTTCGCGCAGGGGTGTCCGCACCGGTGCCGTGGGTGCCACAACCCCCATACGTGGGATTTCGACGGCGGCGCGACGACCAGCATCAGCGAGATCACGCTTCGCGCAGCGGCAAACCCCATCCTACGCGGAATCACATTGAGCGGCGGCGAGCCCTTCGCGCAGGCGCCGGGCTTCGCCCGCCTGGCGCAGAACGCTCGCCGCGCAGGGCTGTCAGTTGTGACCTACACAGGCTACACCTTGGAGCAGCTCCTCGCCTCCCCCGCCCTCGCCTCTGCCCCCGGCGTGCACGACCTGCTCCTGGCCACGGATATCCTCATCGACGGCCCGTTTGCGCAAGCCTTGGCCGACCCAAGCCTGCCCTACCGGGGTTCGCGGAACCAGCGGATCATACACATGGCGTGTCACAACGAATCGGACGCCTTGGGCGGCGCGGCGCGCCACGATGCCACTCTGCCGTTCACTACCCGGACCAGCCTGTAGCCGACCAGGTCCGATGGAGCCGCCTGGACGGTTCTGGTGGTGATCACTCTGGTGGTCTCGGTCAGTTCCAGCTGGTCAGAGTGACGGTGGCCTGCAAAGACGTACCTGACTCCGTTGCGACCTATGATCCGGGCAAGGTCCTCGCGTCCATCGTCCATGAAGACCCACCTGTCGTCCACAGGATTGTGATGGCCGAACACAGCCAGCCGCTTGCCGGCCAAGGATGCCGCCAAGAGGTCCTGTTCAAGCCAGGCGAGCTGCTCCTTCCCGCACACTCCGTTGTCGGACGAATTGTCCTGTAATGCCTTCATTGTCGTACCTCGAAAGGCGTCCCTCTACCGTCACCAGCCGGCCTTCAAGCGGTTCAGCCTCTCGGAAAACAGGGTCAGTGCAAATCGGAACTCCCGCCATCGCCCGCACCGCGGCATGCTGCGGCTCCAACACCACGATGTCCTCGCTTCGCGCGGGGATGATGACAGTGGTTCCGTAGTCGGTGGTATACCCGCGAACCGATACCCGTCCAGTGACGCGCACCAGATCGCCCGCTCTGACCTCGGGGACGCAGGATCCAGGAAGGTAGACCAGCACACCGGCATCTCCTTCCGGCCCGGCCTCGGCTCCCGAACCCGATACACGGTTCACGATGGCGAAGTAGTTCGCTGCGTTGTGCCATTTTCCCGTATCGACCAGAGCGATTCCCTCAACCGACACCACCTGGTCCACCAGGATAGGCACTCCTAGATCGTCCGTATGTCGCAGCTCGGTTAGGGAGCACAAGGCGACTGTATACTCGCACTGGCCGGGCAGCGCAGCTGTGACGACAATCGCCACTGTGATAAGTAGTGTCAGAACAACTGCGGCGACAGGCATGTAGTCAGAGGTCTGTTGCTTCAACGCATGCCCCTCCCATACATTAGTGATACCCCGGACACAGATACGCTGCGCCCGGGGTCCAAGAGATATCCGCAATCGCCAGTCTGATTCACAAGAAGCCAGCTGCTTCAGTCAGATCGACTGCTTGCTCTACTCAGCTGGGATCAGGACGATGTACCACAGATCATATCCGCCTGCGCCGCCCTCGCGCTTGTTAGCGCTCACGAAGACGAATCTGTCGGTTATCGAAAACTCCCGCTCATCTGCTGCGCTGTTGATCGGCTCTCCCAGACTAACGGGAACCGCCGTCTCGTTTTCGGCCACATAGATATCCGATGCGCCGACCGTCAACTCGCGTACACCGTCTATGTACAGACGATCATCGCTGTCGACGAATATGCTCCATTCGTTCCCCGATGTGTTGATAGGCGCCCCTATGCTGACTGGAGTGCCCCACACGCCATCGATCTTAACGGACTTCCATATGTCGCGTCCGCCGAGCGTGGCGCCGTTGCCGTACGCGCCCTTAGTGGTGACATAGGCCACAGTCTCGTCTTCATTGACCCAGATCGCCCAGTCCTGCACATCGGTGGAAAGCGGTTCAATGAGTACAGGCTCGCCCCAAACGCCGGCCGCATCATCCCACTCGCTGCGATAGAAGTCGTAGTCGCTGATTGGATCGTAGCGTCCAAAGTACAGAACCTTGCCTCCTCCTGTGACGCACGGCCAGATCTCATTAGCGCCCGTGTTGATCGTGCCGGGAACCTCCTTGGGCTCGGACCACGCACGTGCCGCGTTGTCCCAGACTGAGTAGTAGATGTCGTAATCCCGGACGTAGTAGAGCGTGTCGCCATAGACGAACGGCATTCTGTCCACTCCCGGCGTCGAATGCTCCCACAGCTTGGGCTGGGGATATTTGGCGGCCGCGGCTGGAATCGCGCACACGGCGACGATCGAGACGAGCATCAACACCACAAACAGACGAGTTCTCTTCGCTGGCATAAGCGCACCCTCCCTATGTATTGAGCTTGAACTACCTCCGGACACCACTGCAGACCACGGAAGACCATCGGTTTGTTCATAATCAATATATCAGTCCCAAATTCGCCAGTCAATCGTCATCACACCATCCATCACCATCACGCGAACGCCCGCCATCGTCCCTGCTAGTCCAACACGAAGGCACCGTCATGCAGGGCTTACGTGATCCGCCCTACGTCTCAAACGAGGTTGTGCCATCGCCCTAACGCCAGGACCCCGTCAGAGTCGGGCTGAGCCTGCAGATCGCGCGTATCTTCGCTGCTCATCTGCCTTGTGGACAGTCGCTGGCACCACGGATAGTCGCGATGACTCTGTTGCAATGCGGACGTAGACGATGTTGACAGATGGCACTTGTTCGCTACCTGTTGCGCTCGTTGCAGGTTGTTTTTGCCACCTGTCCGCCACGCAACAGGTTGTGCAGAATCGGGTGAATGGGAGGCCCGATCTGGAGGACAGTGGGTCCTGCTAGGGGCCTTTGAGTGTCTGCGAACGGTCCATTGCTGTCAACCCAGGTACATCCATCGCCTGTAGCTGGGGATCTGCCGGAAGGGGATGCGGAGCGCGCGGGAGGCGCCGGTCGCGACTGAGCCTCCATCGGCGAACCAGTGCACAACCTGTTGGGCCTGGAGCAGGTCCCATAAAACACCTGTTGCGCACGTAACAGGTCGCGCCGGACCACACCGATCATGCGCAGACTCGCCGGCGAGGCGTCCAGGCTCATGGGACCAACGCGGCTTTCGCAGGACCCTGGGTCGCCCCGTCAAAGTCATCCCTGTGCAGCCACTCCAGGACCTCGTCAAAATCGTCCTTTGCGTGTTTGCGTGGCTGAGCGCGGTTGGCTGCATGCCCGGGCACGTGGCAAGAACTGGGGTGCGCAATATTTGACAAAAGGTACGGGCCACGTGCTCACATTCGGACGCGAACGC
>DHON01000093.1:388-7138 GCA_002409965.1 Firmicutes bacterium UBA5389 | reverse complement strand
TCGTGGACTGGTGCATCGCTCGCGGAGTCGGCACGATCCGCATGGAAGATCTGACCGGCATCCGGATTCGCGGTAATCGGAATCGAAAGGACCGCGGTCGTTCGCTTCATTCCTGGAGCTTCTACCGACTCAAGCAGTTCATCATCTACAAGGCTAACCTCGCAGGCATCAAAGTCGAATGGGTAGTCCCCGCGAACACGAGCCGGACCTGTCCAGCATGTGGCATCGCTGACCAAGCCAGCCGTAAGGGGATCCGCTTCAAGTGCATCGCTTGCGGCCACGCAGAGCACGCGGACTCCGTGGGCGCTGCAAACATCGCGAGAGCGATTAGCGGTCTGGCGGCAGCTTAGTCTGCCAGGACCGCCGCCTGGCACGGTAACCGCAAGGGAACGTAGCCGGGATGGGCCACTGACTTGGCCCCCATGGCAACATCGATGAAGCCTGGACGGAAACGGCCTGGGCCAAGATAGTTGCCGACCAGCCTGGGGTGCCTCCCAGGAATCCTCGGACTTTAGTCTGGGGAGGATGTCAAAAGACGGGGCGATTCTGGGCAAGCCGGGTCAGCATTAGCCAAGCCAACGCAGCGCAAGCCCGGCCGAGGCACAAACGGGCAACGGTACGAACACCAGAGCAGCCGACACACGCCGCGCATTAGGATTGCCCCCGCATGGAGCGTGACGTCAGTGTTTCATCGCGAATTGCGGCGCAACTCCGCACTGCTATCGGTCATCTCTCTACTGCTTCTCGCGATCGTCTCATACACCTCGTCTGCGTCCGCCTCGACGTTCGCCTCTACATCACCGAAGCTCGCCGCCGGATCCGACACGCCAGCTCTCTCCATCACGGTTCTCGACGTAGGTGACGGAGACGCGATTCTCATTACGACGTCCCAGGGTCACGCCGCCCTGATAGACGGAGGACCGCGCAAGACCCAGGTCCGAGACGTTCTGAAGAAGCGCGGCATTACACGGTTCAGGCTGGGCCCGGCTCGCCTCGACGTGCTCCGACCATCGGTGTATTTCGCATCCGAACGCAGCGATGCATCTCCCGTCAACGACAGCACGCCAGTGATCGAAGTTTCCTACGGTGCCTTCTCCGCCCCGCTCGCCGGCAACGCCACTGCCGCCACCGAACTCCAACTCATCGCCCGCGGCTGGCTATCTCCGGTCACGCTGCTCAAGGTAGCGCATCACGGGAGCGGTACGTCCACCTCACGACCGTTTCTGGAAGTGGTGAAACCTCAGATCGCCGTCATATCCGTGGGGAAAGGCTACGCCGGGCTTCCGTCAGATGCAGTTCTAGGCAGGCTGAAGGAATACGGCGCGACAGTCTACCGAACGAACCTTCATGGGAACGTCACCGTAATCACCGACGGTCATACATGGAAGGTGATGACCGAGCGCCGGCCAGAAGGCTATCCAGACGCATAGTATTGGCGTGCGCAAGCGCACAAGCCACATTCTTGACAGCCCCCACGCCCTCTGATAGTTTCGAGGCAGTCTTCGATCGGAGCGAGGAGGCTAGGCATGATCGGGTTCGGAAAAGTGCGAATGGTGCGAACAGTAGTAGATGGTGTGCTGCAAGAGCAGGAAGATGAGGCGATCCGTCGCGCCGGCTATATTCACCTCTATGGCGTCGCCGAGATGAGCGCTCTTCTGGCCGCGCGGAGGGGCCTTGATGCTGTGACTGCCTCAGTCGCCGGCATGCTCCACGACATATACACATGCCGCACAGGGCTTCGACTCTTGCACGCCCCGAGCGGCGCAGAGGATGCTCGCGTGATTCTGCGTGACCTCGGCGTTTTCTCACAGGAGGAGCAGCAGAGAATCCATTCCGCCATTCTTCGGCATAGCGACAAGGAGCGAGTCGACGATCCATACGATGAGCTCCTAAAGGATGCTGACGTGCTGCAGCACTACCTTCATGACCCCACGCAGTCTTTCCCCCCAGCAACTGCTAGACGCATCCGCAACGTAACGGCCGAGCTTGGGCTACCCGCAGTGGAGGTCCGCGTAAGTGAAACCAAGCCTACTGCACAGGCGGGCAGTATCAGTCTGAGGGCTCGCCTGGCAGATGTCGCGGAGGAATTGGCCCGGCAGCCGCTGGTTGGCGATGAGAACCAGAGTGGGCCGGACGTGTGGCCGCTCATCAGGTACTTCCCAGGGGCGCGTCGGGATCAAGGCTGGGATTGGTGCGCCTCTTTCGTCTACCACTGTGCTGTGCAAGCCGGCCCGATCCTGCCCATTCGGTATCCTGGCGTTTCGTGCCGCTTCGCAGCCGTTCTGGCATGGCTGGAGTGGGCGAGACTGCCGGAGATTGGTTTCTTCCATCCCGCCGACGAGCCCGGCTTTGCACCCGAGCGCGGCGACCTCATTGTATACGATAGACTGGTGTCTAGCGCGGAGCATGATCACATCGGCGTAGTGCTCGATCGAGACGACTGCACCCTGGTTGCCGCTGAAGGAAACGTGAGCAACCGATCGGGTGTTTTCCGCCGTGACAGATTCCTGCAGGTTAACGGGTTCATTCGAGTGGAAGACAGCTATCGGTACTCCTGGCCGTAGGAAGCTGGGCCTCCAGTTCGCAGCAGGCCTCTTGTATCGACACGTCCAGTGTGCACAGCCACACAACGACTTCGCCGGTTTCGGCATTATCGGGATTTCGCCGCAACCAGGCCGCCTTCGGCAGCTCGGCGCGCCAGTCGCCTGTCGCGTTTGTGTAGGCCCAGTCGGCAGCCTGGCTCTTCGACGCCAGCTCGCCCTCCTTCAACCAATAGAGCATTCGGGCCGCGGTCAGCAGCCAATCGACTGAATGTAGCTCTCCGCCCCTTCCATACTTTCGCGCGGTAACGATGAACCTGGTCCCTTCGACCACAAGCTGCTCACGGGTTGGAACTGGGAACTCGCGCCGCAGGTCCTCCCCATGTATGACCACTCCACGCTCCCTGATCCCCAAGCAGTCAAACCATCCGAGCCAATTGCTCTCCCATAGCCGTTCGCCGCTTGTGCCCCACCACACCGCTCTCCCAGTGCTTCCAGGACAGATCATGTGTCGCGGAAGGAACGCACCCTCAATCATGCGGGCGCAGTCGCCGGATGTCCCGCTCCTCAGAGGCCGACGCGCCTCAATGAGCGCCTCTCGGCGATCGTCCGCGATGTCGTCATCAGTGATGGCTACAAAGTCGAGATCTCCGTAGCCGGGGGCGAGATCTCCCAGGGCGACCGAGCCATAGAGAATCACCGAACGCGGCGCATCCCCGAGAGTTTCACCGGCAATACTCAGGAAAGCTCCAAGTGCCAGATGAAGTTCAGGATTCCCGAGATCGCAGCAAGGCAATGCCGCGCGCCTCCTCCGGTCCCTGTAAGCGAGCATGGAGTCTCATGAGCTTCGTGCAGGGCCCCGAAAACTCCTTCCGGGAAATCGCAGAATCGGGGCTTGACACCCGCTTCCGCGTGGCTTATCATGATGTCACTGTATTAGTTCACTAGTGCACTAGAGCTATGTTACAGTGCCACGGCGCCTGCAGTCGCGCTGCAGCATCACGGCACATGCATCACAACGCATCATGCCGCGGAGCGGCGGACACCAGGCTGCGCATCGGAGGTCACGCGAATGGTATGCCAGATGCTACAGGAAGGAGGAGACTGAGTGCAGATCAACTTCGACGAGTCAATTCCGATCTACGTGCAGATAATGCAGGGCGTTATGTGGGACGTGGCAGTCGGAACGCTGGCGCCCGGCGACAAGCTGCTGTCGGTGAGGGATCTGGCCAGAGACGCTCGAACCAATCCCAACACGGTGCAGCGCGCCTACATGGAACTCGAACGAATGGGCATTGTGGAAACCCAAAGGGGCCAGGGGACATTCATTAAAGCCAGTCCAAGGCTGGCGAAGGAGGTCAGATCCGAGGTGACGGCTACTGCAGTGCGGTCGTTCATAAACGAGATGAGGCGTTTGCGCTATTCCAACGAAGAGATCGTCGGATTGGTGTCGCAGGGCCTGGATGAGGTTCCGGCCGCAGACGGCCCGTCGGCAGCGAATGGTCAGACGGTCGCCGATGGACTGGCCTCCGGCCAGTCGACCGAGGGTACGAACGGAGGTGTTCACTAATGCTAGCCATCGAGATGGCGAATGTCCACAAAAGGTATTACCGCTCTCACGCGCTCCGCGGCGTGAATCTCCAGATGGAGCCGGGCAAGATCGTGGGCCTCCTCGGGCCCAACGGCGCCGGAAAGTCCACGCTGCTCAAGATATGCGCGGGGCTGGCCCATCCGACGACCGGGAGGGTCCACGTGTTGGGGCGGGATGTGTCCACGGCGACCAAGGGCCTCACCGCCTTCGTCCCCGAAAACGACACTTTCTACTCTTGGATGACCCCGCGGCAGGCTGTCGCGTTCGAAAATTCGATGTTCAGCGATATGGACGTATCTGACGCTATGGACCTTCTCAGAGAACTGAGACTGGACCCAGACAACAAGATCTCCTCGCTTTCCAAGGGGCAGCGTGGTCGCCTGAAGCTCGTGCTGGCGATGTCGCGCCGGGCACGCGTAGTGCTCATGGATGAGCCGCTCGCGGGAATCGATCCGCCGTCGCGCGCCGCTATCCTGGAGACCATAGCCTCCCGATACCGCGCGGGTGAACAGACGATTATCATATCCACCCACGAGGTGCTGGAGTCGGAGAAGTTGTTCGAAGACGTCGTGTTCCTATCAGATGGCCAGATCGTACTTTCGGGCAACGCCGACGAACTCCGGGCCAATCGGAGCAAATCGCTGAATGAGATCTTCGCGGAGGTGTGCTGAGGTGAAGCGTTGGTGGAGCATGGTTGGCAAAGAATGGCGCGGCACATGGACGCTCCTTGCAGTGGCGACAGCAGCCACAGTCGCATTTGACATTTGGCTCGGGATCAAGACGGCTACCTGGTCGCTCATGCATATGGGCGAAGGACTCGCAGTGGGCCTGTCGTTCATCCCATTCGCGGGCGTGGGCATCGCCACAGTAGTGGCCGGCTACTTCGCCATGCGCGGCGAATGGCAGTCGCATACCTCGATGCGAACCCTGTCGTACCCACTGAGCGGGACGGCAGTGCTCACGTCGAAGTTGGCTGTGATTCTGTTCAACCTGGTGCTCGTCACACTTGTGGCGGCCGCCGGCGTCTGGTTCGTCGCGAGCAGGACGCCCGGCTTCCGGATGATGATGACAAGCGATCCTACCTTCATGGCCTGGGTTAGGTCTCGCGAGTTCCTGACGAGCGGGATCTGGGTGACAATATCGGGGATTCTGGGCATCGCATTCATGGTGGCTGTGGGGATGTTCTCGTTCGTCATTGGCACTCTGGTGCCCCGGATCTCCGGCTTGATCGCAGTGGCCGTGCATGTGCTAGTGTGGTATCTCTGCTTCGCGTTCGGTCCGCACGCCATGTACGTCGCCTCGTTCTTGCCCAACCCGGTAATCGTAGGGTTCGACAACGCTCTGGATCTAGTGAGGCGAATCGAAGTGCCGCTGCTCCCACTGTGGCCAACACTCGCGGTAACGGCAGTACTGCTCCTCGTCGCAGGCAGGATCCTCGGATCAGAAGTGGATGCGTAAGGAGGGATAGACGAATGTATTCCAGGAGGAGCATTGTCCTCGCAGTTCTGGTGGGTCTGGCGTTCATGGCCAGCACAACACAGCCATGGATACAAGGCAGCAGGCTGCTCGCTGGCAAGTTGGCCGATAAGTTCTCGTTCTCCGGCGTCGGGTATGACGGCTCTTTTAGAGCGGTAGATGATTCTTTCCATAGGGAGTTCGACACAGACGGAATCCACGGTGTGCAGGTTGAGGTGCCGCTTGGCGACATCACCGTAACAAGAGCCCGCGACGACAAGATCAGCATCGATGGCGAACGGGTCGCGTACGGCCCCTCGGACCAGATTGCCCGGGATCGGCTCCGCTACGTGTGCCTGGACGCGGTGCAGGACGGAGACATAGTCCGGATCATCGGCTCTGTGATGCAGCCTGAGCCTTCATCGGCGAACGCGCCAGGCCCTAACGGGGGATCCACAAGTATCGTGCTCGGTGTGCCGTCCGGGATAGCGGTCGACGTACGGTCCAAGGCAGGCACGGTTGCGCTCAACGGCCTGCAAGGAAAAGTTGAGACCTATGTTGATATGGGCAACGTCGAAGCTCGGTCCATTGCCGGTGACCTCACGATCAAAACATCCGCCGGACGCATCGCAGTGACCAACGCGACTATCGAGGAGGAGCTGTCGCTGACCACATCGATGGGAAACATCGAGTTCGACGGATCACTCGGCACGCAGAACTACATCGAAGCATCGGCTGGTAGAGTGCAAATGACTGTTCCCAGGTCCACATGCGTCACGCTGAACGCAGTGACCAATGCAGGAAAGGTAGACATCAGGCTGCCTGTTACCCAGACAGAGTTGGAAGGCACGAAGTCGTCGGCTGTCGGCATTCTCGGCCAAGGACAGCCAACCGGGGATCTGAAGATCAGGGTTTTAATGGGCGAGATCAACATCTCAGGCAAGTGACTGTGCAGAGCGCACACGGCAACACGCCCGAAGCAGAGAAGGCCGGACGCTGCCCGCTGCCTGCTCACGCCGGCAGCCGCATCGTCCGGCCTTCTGCCTGGGTAAATAGCTGTCTACCCGCGGTCGGTTGCACCAAACACGCTTTTCTTCTGGTTGGTCCCAGGAGTAGGAATGCGTAACTGGCTCGCGGCCTCAAGCAACGCCCGCAATCCGCAGC
>DHON01000093.1:0-215 GCA_002409965.1 Firmicutes bacterium UBA5389 | reverse complement strand
AGTTCCTACTGTGCTAGAACCCCTGCAACAAGGCGCAGCCCTTGAGACCAACGCGATCTTCGGATTCGCGGACGCGCAAGCTACAGGCCAGCAACAGAGTCGGCCGACCATCCGCGGCTTTGGCGGGGCCCTGCCGCATAGCCGGTCTGTTGAGCCCACCCCCGCCTTCCTGCTTCCCAAAATCGCGGCCGCTCCATAGACGTAATCCAGCCGTT
>DHON01000052.1 GCA_002409965.1 Firmicutes bacterium UBA5389 | reverse complement strand
GGGCCACTGACTTGGCCCCCATGGCAACATCGATGAAGCCTGGACGGAAACGGCCTGGGCCAAGATAGTTGCCGACCAGCCTGGGGTGCCTCCCAGGAATCCTCGGACTTTAGTCCGGGGAGGATGTCAAACGAGGCGACAGTCGGTACATCTCGGAAGCCGCAGAGTTGCTCAGACAGGCGTGGCCTCACTCGTACGGAGACTGTGCCGAGGAAGAGGTAGTAGAGTGTCTCGCTGAAGAGAAGGTAGCGATGGCGGTGGTTGAAGACGACAGGCTCGTTGGTTTCGTCGGAGCATCGCCCGAATATGGAGTGACTGCATGGGAACTGCATCCGCTGGTGGTCAGCGCGGAGCGCCGTCTGCGCGGCATCGGCACTCTTCTTTGCTTGGAGCTTGAGCAGGTGTTGAAGGAGAGAGGCTGTCTGACCATATACCTTGGCAGCGACGACGAGACGGGCAGCACAACGCTGGGAAACACGGATCTCTTTGATGACACTTTCGAGAAGATAAAGGACATCCGTAATCTCAAGAGGCATCCCTTTGAGTTCTACCAGAAGGTCGGCTACAGGATCGTGGGCGTGATACCCGATGCGAACGGCATCGGAAAGCCCGACATATGGTTGGCTAAAAGCATTGCAGACCGAACTCGGTGAGCGGGCGGCGCAGATCATCGAATACGCGTCATATTGTGCATTTGGCCGCAAAACCGTTGAACTTGTCCATGTTGAGCCTGAGCGTCAGCGAGTCGTAGCGTTTCCCTCGAACCTGTCGCGAACCGAGTTCACGACCGCATTCCTCAAATCCCAGCTTGCTTGCTAAGCCCAAGAGCCTTTCATTCCCTGACCATGTCTGCGTGTATATCTCACTTATGCCGCTTGAGATCAAGTACTCAATGAACAACTTCCACGCGGCAGTTGCATAGCCGCGCCGCCTGGCACTCACTGTCGGGATGTTGATGCCTATCGTGCAGAAGCCTTCGCCTCGGGCATAGTTGTAGTCACTGTCGATGCGATAGGCGTTGCACCAGCCTATGTGAGTCTCACAGCAGTCGTTGATGCATATCTGAAATCCAGAGCGAATCCTTTTCTCGTCCTTATCCTCGGACAGCCGGTCCAGCATCTTCTTGCGATACTGCTCAGCGTCGAATGGCTCTTCACCTGAATCGTATTCCCACGGCGCATCCCATGACTTCCACTCTGTCTCGACCGTCTCCCAGTATATTCTGTCGTCAATGTCAGTCTCAATGAAGTCCCGAAGGATCACTTTCTCATCCCTTATCTCCATGATGCATCCCCCCTCAACTCATGTTGACTGAACTGACTGAACTCATTATATACTTCCGAATGCCTGCCAGTGCGGGAAGTAGGTCTGTCCTTCCGGTCGCCCGTCTGGCTGGCGCGATGCGGGTCGCTAATCCAAAAGAGGGGGTAGCGTGGACTTTCTGGGGCGGCTAGACTAGACTATGATACAGGCGAGGAAAGCGGGGGATGGGTGATGGACGAGCGAGATGTTGTAAGGCTTACTTCATTGTCGACCAAGGCGGGCTGAGCGGCGAAGATAGGTCCGGAGGACCTAACGCTGGCCTTGGCCGGGCTTGTGCACCGCACCGATCCCAATCTGATTGCCGGGTTTGAAGGCTCGGAGGACGCGGGCGTGTACAAGCTGACTGACGATATTGCCATCGTTCAGACGTGTGACTTCTTCACTCCGATTCTTGACGACCCTTACCAGTTCGGGCAGGTGGCGGCGGCGAATTCGCTGTCCGATGTATACGCCATGGGCGGAAAGCCGCTCATCGCGATGAACATAGTGTGCTATCCATGCTCTCTGGGCATGGACACGCTACGCGAGATTCTGCGCGGCGGCGCTGATAAGGTATGGGAGTCAGGAGCGCTCCTTGTTGGCGGGCACTCAGTGGACGACCGCGAGCCCAAGTATGGCTTGTCGGTCACAGGTATCGTGCATCCCGACCGCGTTGTGCTCAACCGTGGAGCTGTGCCGGGCGATGCAATAGTGTTAACCAAACCGCTAGGCACCGGCATAGTCGCCACGGCTCTCATGGCCGGCATGGCTGATTCCGGCGCCCCGCGCCAGCTGTATCAGGTCATGTCGGCTCTCAACGCAGAGGCGTCCGGGGCCATGCTGGAGGCGGACGCCCACGCGTGCACCGACATCACCGGCTTCGGCCTTCTAGGCCATCTGATGGAGATGGCGGAGGCGTCCGGTGTTTCGTTTGAAATAGACGCCGACCGGATTCCGGTGATCGAGGGAGCTCTCGATTATGCCCAAATGGGTCTGATCCCCGGCGGACTCCGGCGGAACCAGGGTTTCCTGGCCGGTAAGGTGGAGGCAGACGGCGTGGAGCAGAGCCTGCTCGAGGCCATGTTCGACCCTCAGACCTCAGGAGGGCTGTTGATTGCGGTCGCGCCCGACAGACTCGATGACCTGGTCGGGAGGCTGCGCCGCGCGGGCGGCGCCATGGCCGCAGCGGTGGTCGGTCGCGCAGTGCCGGCAGGGGGCGGAGGCCCGCGCATCAGGGTGATTTCATAGGGCTCGCACGGGCCCGCACGGGCCCGTGCCATACAGGCTTATAGGCAGGTGGAGCAGGTGACAACCAAGCCGATTTCTCCAAGAGACATTCCGTCTATCTCGGACGTTCTGGCTCATCCAACGGCCGTGGGGCTGATGGAGCGCGTGCCCCGCTGGGCCGTGCGCAGCGCGGCGCGGCAGCTCATAGCGGATGAGCGCGCCCGCCTAGAGCGCCTGGGGCAGGGCCGGATGGATGGGCAACCAGACGAGCGCACAGGCGGCCGGGCTACGACCGCAACCGCGACTGCGACCACGACAGCGGCCACGACCGCGGCCACGACCGCGGCCACGACCGCGACCATGACAGCGGTCGCGCCTGCAGCTCGGGCCGCGATTCTCGACGCGGTGGTGCAGGCGCTTCCTCGCGCGGCAGAAAGGTGCGCCGCCCCAGGCCCGCGTCCGGTGATCAACGCCACCGGAATCGTCCTCCACACCAATCTGGGGCGGGCGCCTCTCCCGGACTACGCGGCGCGCGCCGTGGCCGAATGCGCCCGCGCCTACTCCGATCTGGAGTTCGACCTCGTCACCGGCGAACGCGGATCGCGCCAGGATCATGTTGCGATGGCCGTCGCCCGCGCGTGCGGCGCTGAGGCGGCGTATGTGGTGAACAATAACGCTGCCGCAGTTCTGCTCTGCCTCGACACCATCGCTCGCGGGCGCCAGGTGTTGGTGAGCCGCGGCGAGCTGGTGGAGATAGGCGGCTCATTCAGAGTGCCCGACATCATGCAGCGCAGCGGCGCTTGCCTCGCGGAGGTCGGCACGACCAACAGAACGCGCATCGCCGATTACCAGAGGGCCGTCAATCCTGAAGTCGGGTTGCTTCTCAAGGTGCATACCTCCAACTTCCGCATTATGGGTTTCACCCAGGAGGCGCAGCTTGCCGAGCTTGTCTCCCTAGGCCGGGAGACGGGCCTTCCAGTGATGTACGACATTGGGTCCGGCCTCATGGCCGATCTGTCGCGCTACGGGATGGGCTCTGAGCCCACGGTTACGGATGCGGTGTCGACCGGCGCCGACCTGGTCACTTTCAGCGGCGACAAGCTGTTTGGCGGACCTCAGGCGGGCATCATCGTCGGCCGGGCCGATCTGATCGAACGCATTTCGCGAAACCCCCTGGCGAGGGCCTTGCGCATCGACAAGCTCACGTTGTGCGCGCTTGCGGCGGTGGCGGCAGCCTGGGAGGATCCCTCCGAGGCCATGGAGTCAGTGCCCGTTGCCGGCATGCTTGCTGCCGATCCAGCCGCTCTCGCTGGGCGTGCCGGGCGGCTTCAGGAGATGATCCTGTCGGAGCTGTTACAGGCTGGCGTGGATACCTCAAGCCTCGAAATCTCAGTCGTGGACGATCCGTCCGAGGCCGGGGGCGGCTCGCTTCCCACGGTATCGATACCGGGCGTGAGCGTGTGCATAAAGGCACACGGCGTCCCGTGCGGGCAGATCCAGCGGCGTCTGAGAATGGGCGATCCGCCCGTTGTGTCCAGGGTCGCCGACGACTCCGTCCGTCTTCACCTCAGGACCATTTTCGACCACGACTTTCCGGTGCTCGCGTTGGCAGTCGCGGCGGCAGTCGCGGTCGGGCCGGATCAGAGGCCGGGAGAGCTCGGGCGACCGAGAGGGGATCAAGCTTTATGAGACATGTGGTGATCGGGACGGCGGGCCACGTGGACCATGGCAAGACCACGCTGATTCGCGCGCTCACAGGCGTGAACACTGATCGGCTCCGCCAGGAGCAGGAACGGGGCCTCACGATTGAGCTGGGGTTTGCGCCCCTCGCGCTGCCATCGGGCCGCACCGCCGGCGTGGTCGACGTGCCCGGCCACGAGCGGTTCATCAAGAACATGCTGGCTGGGGCGACTGGAGTGGACGTAGCGCTGCTGGTGGTGGCGGCTGACGAAGGCGTCATGCCGCAGACAGACGAGCATCTCGATATTCTGGAACTTCTCGGCGTCCAACTTGGCGTGGTCGCAGTGACCAAAGCGGACATGGTCGAGGCCGAGTGGCTGGAACTCGTGGTGGAGGACGTGCGCAACCGTCTCTTGGATACTAGGATGGCCGGTTCGGCGATAGTGCCGGTGTCGGCTGTGACCGGGCAGGGCCTAGACGAACTCCTGCGCCAGTTGGATCTGGCCCTGGACAGGGCCGAGTCGCTTCCCGAGCGGTGGAGCTGCCCCCGTCTTCCCATCGACCGTGTCTTCGCCATATCAGGCCACGGCACCGTGGTTACTGGCACACTCATCGGCGGCACAGTCCGGCCTGGTGACCGCCTCGAGCTGCTTCCCGCCCAGAAGTCGGTGCGGGTGAGGCAAGTGCAGGTGCATGACGCGCCGATAGAGGCGGCAGAGCGTGGGCAGCGGACGGCGCTCAACCTGTCGGGCTTGGAGCGGGGCGAGATCGAGCGCGGCATGGTGCTGGCGGCGCCGAAAGTCCTGGAACCATCGCGCCTGTTCGACGCGGAATTGACACTGCTGCCATCGGCGGCGCCGGTGGAACATGGCGACCGCATGCACCTTCACATGGGCGCCGCGGAGGGCACGTGCAGGGTGAGGGTGATCGGGGCCGACGCGGCCTTGCCCGGGCAGACCGCATTCGTCCAGCTCGAGCTGGAGGAGTGCGACGGCGTTGCGGCGCGGGGCGATCGGTTCATCGTCCGAACCTATTCTCCCGTGGTCACGGCGGGCGGCGGGCGGATCCTGGCCATCGCGCGAGGCCGAGTGAGGCGGTTTCGCCCGGAGACCATCCGGGAGTTCGAGATGTTATCTGCCGGGGACGATGCGGATCTGGCTCTGCTGTTTGTGGGACGCGCCGCGCGCGAGCATGCTCGCCCGGCGGTCATCGCCGATGCGGCTCGGGCGATGTTCCGTGATGAGGCGAAGGTGCGCGAACTGCTTGAGCGGGAGACGGCCGCCGGCCGGATGGTTGATTTGGGCGATGGGGACGGGCGGGGGTTTCTGACCCCGGACGACTGGGCCGATATCGAGCGGCGAATACATGATCTGCTGAGCGATTTCCACGCCCGCGAACCTCTCCGAGCCGGGATGGCCAGGGAGGAACTGCGCACTAAGGCCTTTCCAGGTTGGGACTCCAAATGGTTCGCACTGGCCATGTCCCGGGCGGCGGCGAACGGCATTGTGTGCGAACATGGCACCCTGGCGGCGCTGCCGTCTCACAGCGTGACGCTCAGCCCAGTGCAGCAGGGGTGGGCGCATCGCATCGAGGATGCGTTCGCTTCCTGCCTGATGTCGCCGCCCGAAAAGCCGGACGCGATGGCCGGCGGGGCTCCCCAGGCCGTGCTGGACTACCTGATCGATACTGGCGTGGTAATGCGGATCGGGCCCGAGCTTCTCTTCCACCGCGATGCGATTGCCAAGGCGCTTGAGATAGCGCGGGAACTCGGTCGCGATGGCCGCGCGTTCACAGCGGCCGAGTTCCGCGACTCGTGCGGCAACTCGCGGAAGTACGCAGTAGCGCTCCTGGAATACCTGGATTCGTCGCGCATTACCAAGCGCGTTGGGGATGAACGGGTTCTGGTCTAAGTAGCTGCGTTGCCCCTGCTTGGCTACGGGGGCATCCGCCGGGGCTACCACTCCCGTCACAGCCGCCGGAAGCATTGCCACTGGAACCATCGCCACTGGAACCATCGCCGCCGCAAGACCGTGACGCTTCGCGCGACCCCGTGGAAGTGGCGCCGTTCGTAGCTGCTGTTGAGACGTCTGCCGTGCGTACGGCGAGTCTGTCGGAGATGTGCTCATTTTTTGACGGAAGTTTGCGAGATATGCGCAGAAAGAGAAAGGGAGCACATCTCAAAAGCAAACGTCAAAAACTGCACATACCGTTTTATGCCATTCACGCATACTCCACTTGCTGACTTGCTGAGAGGGTCTTGACTACGCTGTGTTGTGAGGCAACGGCCTGAGATCTCTGACGGGCAACAGATTCAGCAGGATTCTGTCTATCTTGGCGGGTTTACCTTGCTGTGTTAGGATGTAGGGAGTAACACCTGAATAACGGAATGCCGGTGGGTGCCCGCGCGAGCGGGTGAAAGGGAAGTGGCAGCTGGGCGTAGAGCTACATCGGACGCGACTCCGAGCAGGAGGAACCCCGATGGAGCGCCGTGCCGGGCCAAGCCCGCGGTCCCGCCACTGTATCCGGTGAGCCGAAGCGCACGAGATGTCACTCCTGCACAGCGCAGGGGGAAGACGCGCGCAGGCGATGACCCGGAAGTCAGGAAACCTGCCCACCGAGCTTGCCGACTCCACCTTCGAGGACAAGGGGGATGCGGAAGGTGCGGCGTTGCTGGGGTTCCCGGCACACGGATCGTACCGACTTCTCCCCTGTTCACTCGCCGGTGAGCAGGGTGTTTTTATGTGCGCAGCCGGACGGCTCCCAGCTCCGGGAGGTGTGCGGCGCGCCGGAGAAGGAGTGTTACTGAAATGTCCAAGCGTTCCATGTCCAGTTGGTTCAGGTCGCTGGCGCTGGCTGCGGCGATCCTTATCGTCGCGCTGCTGGCCGCTGCGGGTTCGATGGGCGCGGCAGGCGCGGCGCCGATCGCCCGGTTCCCGCTTTCCATCGTGGACGACACGGGCGTTGCCGTCGAGATTCCTCGTGAACCTGTAAGAATCGTGTCTCTTGCGCCCAGCAACACCGAGATTCTGTTTGCCCTGGGACTCGGCGACAAGGTCGTCGGCGTCACCTCTGCGTGCGATTACCCTGAAGCCGTCAAGAAGGTCGACAAAATCGGCGACTACAACATCAACATCGAGGCGGTCGTGGCCAAACGGCCTGACCTGATCGTGGCCGTGGCCGACCTGCAGTTGCCTGTCATCCAGAAACTGCGCGAGCTCAAGCTCAGGGTGGTTGCAGTCAACCCGCGGACGCTTGACGAGATGTTCCGTGCCATCCAGGTCATTGGCGATGTCGCCGGGGCCGGGGATGCCGCCCGACGGACGGCGGATGGCTTACGGGCGCGCGTTGCGGCGGTGGAGTCGAAGGCGGCGGTCATCCCCGCCGACAGCCGTCCGCGCGTGTTCGTGGAGGTCTGGAATGATCCGCTGATGACTGCTGGAGCAGGCACTTTCGTCGACGATCTGGTTAAGCGGGCGGGAGGGCGCAACATAGCCGGCGACATCGAGGGATGGCCGCAGATAAGCTCGGAGACTGTGATCTCCGCGAGCACTGATGTCATCATCCTCACCTGCTTCAACCGGAGCGAGGTCATGGCCAGGCACGAATGGCGAAAAGTGCCCGCCATCGTGTCTGGGCGCGTTTTCGAGATCCACCCTGACTTGATGGTGAGGCCGGGACCCCGGCTGGTAGACGGACTCGAGGCACTGGCCGACCTGTTCATCAGCGCTAAGTAGCGAATAGATTAGGTAACTAACGTCGAAGGGTGACATGCCATGCCTCGATCTCGCGCGCTCAAGACCCGAGTAGCATTCTTGGTCATCGCGATGCTGGTAGTGGTGGGCTGGGCCGTTTCGGCCGGAACGGCCGGAATCCACACCGGGCTGGCTCTGCGCATTATCATCTCACGCATCCCGCTGCTGGGCCGGACGCTGCCGCTCGGGCTGGACTCCATCGACCCAGAGATGCTTGAAAGCGCTGAGATCATCGTGCTGGAAGTCCGTCTTCCCAGGATCGTGCTCGGGCTTCTGGTTGGGGCAGGCCTCGCGGCCACTGGGGCGTCGTTTCAGGGCCTGTTCAGGAACCCGCTGGCCGATCCATACATCATAGGGGCATCGTCCGGGGCGGCGCTGGGCGCGTCCATCGGCATTCTGTCTGCGGGGCGCGCGGGGCTTGCCGCCCTTTCGACTCCGTCTTCCTACATACCCATCTTCGCATTCATAGGCGCGGTTATCACAGTCGTGTTCGTATACGCCCTGTCCACGGTGGACGGACACATGCCCACCGACACCTTCCTGCTGGCCGGTGTGGTTGTGGGGTCGTTCGTGTGGGCGATGGTATCGTTTCTCATGGTTACGGCGGGCGAAGACCTCCCCAAGGTGGTCATGTGGCTGATGGGTAGTCTGTCCGCCAAGAGCTGGGCGCACGTGCGCATAACCGCGCCGTATGTGCTGGCCGGCGTTGTCGCCCTTACGGCGCTGGGGCGCAATTTCAACCTGGCTGCCTGCGGCGAGGAGTCGGCGCGTTACATGGGGCTGGATGTGGAGAGGTTCAAGAAGGTAGTCATCGCCCTGGGGTCGCTGATCACGGCGGCCGCAGTGTCGTCGTCGGGGCTGATCGGCTTTGTCGGGCTGGTGGTGCCGCACGTTGCGCGCATGCTGATCGGCCCGGATCATCGGAGCTTGATACCGGTGTCGGCCCTGGGCGGAGCGGTGTTCATGGTGACTGCCGACACCTTGGCGCGGGTGATCATACCGCCTCGCGAAGTGCCGGTAGGCGTGATCACAGCCATGGCCGGCGCGCCGTTCTTCTTTTACCTGCTCAGGCTGAGAAAGAAGGGGTGATGCGGCCCGTGCGTGTCGAAGTGAGCGATGTGAGGTTCGGATACGGAGCGTCGGGCCCGGAAGTGCTGCACGGTGTGAGCCTGACTGGCGAGTCGGGCACTTTCTGCGGGGTAATAGGGCCCAACGGCTCCGGCAAGTCCACATTGTTGCGGGTCATCGGCGGGGTGGCCCGGCCCTGGTCGGGCTGCGTGCTCCTGGGCGGGCGGGACATCTCGCTCATGTCGCCGCGGCAGGCGGCGCAGCTGGTGGCTGCGGTGGGGACTTCGGAGGCCATGATATTCCCCTTCACCGCAGAGGAGACGGTGCTGATGGGGCGCTCGCCCCACTTGCGCTTCTTTGCTTCCGAGACTGCACTGGATGCTGCGAAGGCCCATGAGGCCATGAAGCGCACTGGAGTGGCCCATCTGGCCGGGCGCCGGATCACGGCGCTTTCCTCAGGCGAGCGGCAGAGAGTATTGATAGCGCGGGCCCTGGCCCAGGAACCAAAGGTGCTGCTGCTCGATGAGCCTACCGCCCATCTGGACGTGAACTTTCAGGTTGAGATAATGGAACTGGTGTCGGCGCTGGCTCACGAGTCAGGAATAACCACCATTGCGGTGCTGCACGATCTGAACCTGGCCGGGAGGTACTGTGACCAGATAACCATGCTGAGCTCGGGACAGGTAGCTGCCTGCGGCGCGCCGCGCGAGGTGCTGACCGAGGAGCATCTGCTGGACGTGTACGGCGTCCGAGCAGTGGTGGGGCGCCGTCCGGAGCTGGACCGGCCGGCGGTATTCGTGATATCCGGAAGCCCGCGGCATGGGCACGGCGGGCACACCGGTCACACCGGGCATACCGGTCACACCGGGCATACCGGGCACACCGGGCTTGACGGGCATTGTGAAGGAGGCGAGTTCAATGGCGTCGACGATATCGGGCGAGACGGGGATGCAGGCTGAGGCGCGGCGGGAACGGCCTCGGGGCGCTCGGCCGCGCGGGCGCTATGAGCGAGGGTTGGTGCAGGTGTACACGGGCGACGGCAAGGGCAAGACCACTGCCTCGCTCGGGCTGGGTCTGCGCGCCGTTGGCCACGGTTTCAAGGTTAGGATGATACAGTTCATGAAGGGCGCCAGCTATACCGGGGAGCTTTCGGCTATCCGGCGACTGGGGCCGGATTTTGAGATTTTCCAGTTCGGTCGGGAATGCAAGCAGTCCGACATGATTCGCACAGGCGAAGCCGTGTGCGATGGGTGCGGACAGTGTTTCATCCGGCGCGGGAACCCTGAGCCCCGCGACATACGTTATGCCAAACAGGCGTATGATCTGGCCGTCCGCACGCTGGACGAAGTCGCGGCGGATTTGGTGATACTAGACGAGATATCCAACGCGCTCTACTACGAACTGCTCACCGTGGACGATGCGGCGGGCCTGATCGCGCGGCGTCCGCCCGGGGTGGAACTGGTGCTTACCGGGCGCAACATGCCCGCGCCCATACTTGACCTGGCCGACTTGGTCACCGAGATGCGCGTGGTGAAGCATCCGTTTGAGGCAGGGATCGCGGCGCGTCGCGGAATCGAGTACTAGCCGCCGCCGTCGTCCCGCAGGTATCGCAGGCTGCGCCGGCGAATCTACACATATTCGGGACAGATTCGGAGGTACCGTCACATGAGCTACTACTATGGAGGATATCGAAAAGGCGGCCTGGCCGGCCTGGCGTTGTTCCTGGCCGCGCTGGCCGGGGCAGTCATAGGCGGCCTGCTAGTGGGGATTGTGATCGTCAACTACTATCCTGTGAATCGCGAGGCGCAGCCGGCGCCGGTCATCCCGGGTCCATCGGAGGAGGGAGCGATAATTCCAGCGCCCGAGCTGTCCGATACCACCTTCTCTGCGGCCTTTGCCGCTCAGAGGGTGAGTCCGGCCGTGGTCAAGATCGCCACCAAACAGGAGGCGCTGGTCTACGACTTCTTCTTCATGCCGGTAGTCCAGGAACGCGAGGGACTCGGATCGGGCGTGATCATTGACAAGTCCGGGTACATTCTGACCAACAACCACGTGGTCGAAGGGGTTACTGAGATCACTGTGGTATTGGTGGACGGCAGGCAGCTGTCTGGCGGCATTGTGGGCATCGATCCCTACACCGACCTGGCAGTTGTGAAGGTGGAAGGCACGAATCTTCCCGTGGCGGAGCTTGGCGATTCCGACAAGCTGGTTATAGGCGAGCCGGCGATCGCCATCGGCAACCCCTACGGGTTCGACCATACGGTTACGGCCGGCGTGATCAGCGCCGTCAACCGGTCGGTGGAGATAGACAGAGCCGCCGGACAGGCGCTCGAGGGTCTGATCCAGACGGACGCGCCCATCAACCCGGGCAACTCAGGAGGAGCTCTGGTCACCGCTGCCGGGAAGGTCATAGGCATCAATACCGCCATTGTGTCTCAGGCGCAAGGAATTGGGCTCGCGATTCCCATCAACTCAGCCCGCAACGTCGCCAATGAGATCATACAGTACGGAGAGGTCCGACGCCCATACGTGGGCATATCCAGAGTGACTGAGATCGATCGCTATCTGGCCGCCAGGAACAGGCTACCTGTGAACGAGGGAATCTACGTATCCTCTGTGGTGCGCGGCGGGCCGGCGGCCAGCGCGGGGCTGGGCTCCGGCGACATCATCATCGCAGTCGGCGGCCAGAGCATCGTGACCGTCGCCGATCTGAAGAAGGCGATCTACAAGTCCGATATAGGCGATACATTGGAGTTTACGGTAGTCGGGTCGAATCGGCGGGAGCGCACAGTCAAGGTAGTGTTGACTGACGCTCCGGCCGGCCGCTGACAGGATGAGGATCGGCATTGCAGCCATAGGCAAGGTCAAAGAGCGTTATCTCCAGCAGGCGATTGACGACTACTCGCGTCGAATCTCCCGTTATTGTCGGCTGGACGTGCGCACCGCTCAGGAGGAACCCTTTGTCGATGGCGACAGCCAGGCCAGGCTGGCGCAGCTGCGCGCGGCTGAAGGGAAACGCCTTCTGGCCCTGGTACGGCCGGGATCACATGTGATCGCGTGCGACCTGGCCGGCAGGGAGCGGACCTCCGAGGAGCTGTCCGCGCTCATCGCTGGGCTGGCCGTATCGGGGCGGAGCGACATCGCGTTTCTGATCGGCGGCCCCCGAGGCTACTCGCCGGAGGTGCTGGCCCGGGCGGACGATCGCGTCTGCTTTTCGCGAATGACCTTTCCTCATCAGCTCATGCGAGTGATCCTGCTGGAACAGATATACCGGGCGTTCAAAATCGATAGGAACGAGCCTTATCACTATTGATGATTAAGCGGTCATTGAAACTTGGCGCGCGGTTGCGCGGGCGCCGGCGTGGAGGGGGAGCGGACATGGACGATTCGAAGCAGGAAGTCGGCTTGAGATTCAGGATAATCTACTATCCCTTCATGGGCACAGGCGTGGACCCCGAGAGGTTGCTGCTCATGGCGAGGCTGTGCTACAAACCCCTGGGCGTCGATGCCATCTACGACATGGTCTGGGGGCGCCCGGATCCCGGCACAGGCCCGATAGCAGCCGCCGCGACTCCTGTTGCGACCGCAACGGACGACAGCGTAGGCAAGTTCGTGCGCACCCTCATCAGCTCGGGCCACCTCGGAGCGCTCGAGCATTGGTACACCAGTTTCGCTGTGGAGGGCTACAGCAGGATATCCAGCCAGCAGAATGATCGGCACAGGCTGATGAAAATGTTCAAAGACCCAGGCGTCCCCGACGATTCTCAGTGGGTCAACGATCCCGAGCAAGGGTCGGCGGACCTGTCGCAGCTGCAGCAGTCCCAGAGATACGTGCGCGAACAGGACTTTCATTATGTGGTCCCGCCCAGCTTCCACACGGACCCTGAGTTTCTGGAGCGGTTCAGGAGGCTGCAAGACGACATCCGCGAACTCCAGCGATACGGCCTGACCCAGGCGGGATTGCCGGCAGAGGACGTGCGGTTCGGGCTTTCCAACGCCACCGAGACCAGATTCGTCATAACGACTAATGCGCGCCAGCTGAGACACATGTTCAACCTAAGGTGCTGCCGGCGCGCTCAATGGGAGATACGCGAGTTGTTCACAGGGCTGCTCGCTGAGTACAAGAAGATAGCGCCCAACATCTTCTGGCGGGCAGGCGCCTCCTGTGAAGACCTGGGCTACTGCCCTGAAGGCACTGCCAGCTGCGGGCACGCGCCTACCCTTGACACCTTGTTCGGCAAGGCCGGGATCAAGCGGCCAGAATAGAGCAGCGGTCCATCGCGCGCGCCGCCGCCAAGCTCCTCTTCCGCCTGCGCAAACCCATGCGCAACGGCTCTTTTCGTGGTATCATGTTGTACACTGGATTCCGTCTGCGCAGCGGGATCCGGATTCATTTTTGCATTTGCCGGACTCAGTGCCGGATCTGGCGCGGCAGCCGGAGCGGCAGGATGCGGCACCGGCGCTCTTGGGGGGTGTGTGAAGGAAATCACAGCTCCGTGAAGAATGAATGGAGGAAGCAGTTTCCTCATAGGGCCCTTCCTAATGGGTGTAGGCCCCCCATCGCGATCGGGGCCTACCGGGCCGAGTCGTTTGGATACTTAGCTGTCGTGACGCATCCTACCAAAATTTTCGTGGAGGGATGGACATGGGCAAGGCGAGGAAGATTGTTCTGGTATTGACGGTCCTGATGCTGCTTGCGGGAATGGTCAGGCTGAGCGGCCATTCTATGGCAGCCGAGGACAAGTTCAAGGTGGGGTTCATCTACATCGGCCCCGTGGGCGACGCAGGCTGGACCCTGGCCCACGATGAGGGGCGCAGGTTCATGGAGAAGCAGCTGCCGTGGGCCGAAGGC
Source organism: Firmicutes bacterium UBA5389 (assembly GCA_002409965.1). GTDB lineage: Bacteria > Bacillota > DTU025 > DTU025 > DTU025 > UBA5389. The sequence goes on along the minus strand of DHON01000052.1, from coordinate 31,188 downwards.
ACGTTCATCGAATCCGTTGCCGAAACGGCGGAAGCTGAGCGCATGATGACGCAGCTTGCCAGGCAGGGCTGCAAGATCATCTTCGCGACCAGTTTCGGGTACATGGACTACGTCCAGAATGTTGCCAAGAACTTCCCTAATGTAAAGTTTGAGCATTGCTCGGGATTCAAAAGAGCGGCCAACGTCTCAACCTACTTCGGCCGCATGTATGAGCCCAGGTTCCTATCGGGCATGGTCGCCGGCATGATGACCAAGTCCAACATTCTGGGCTACGTAGCCGCGTTTCCCATCCCTGAGGTCGTGCGGGGCATCAACGCCTTCGCTCGCGGCGTGAGGTTCGTCAACCCCAGTGCCAAGGTGCAAGTGGTCTGGACGAATACTTGGTACGACCCGGCGACTGAGAAGGAAGCCGCCAAGGCTGCTCTGGACGCCGGCGCCGATGTGATCGCGCAGCACCAGGACACGCCGGCTCCGATGCAGGCCGCTGAGGAACGCGGCAGGTACGGCGTGAGCTACAACTCGCCGATGAGCCATTTCGCGCCCAACGCCGTGCTGACCGGGCCTGTGTGGAACTGGGGACCGTACTATGTGAACAGAGTGAAGGCTGCCCGCGAGGGCACCTGGAAGAGCGAGGATTACTGGGGCGGCATTGTAGACGGCGTAGTGGGCCTGGCGCCCTATGGATCCATGGTCTCCGACAAGATCAAGAAGGCCGTAGCCGACAAGCAGGCCGAGATCGTGGCGGCCAAGTTCCATCCGTTCGCCGGTCCGATCAAGGACAATTTCGGCAAGGTGCGGGTGCCTGCCGGCAAGACCATGACCGATGCAGAGATGCTCAGTTTCGATTGGTTCGTCGAGGGCGTTGTGGGCACGCTGCCCAAATAGTCTGCGCTTATGAGCAGTCCGGGACGGCCGGCGTCCTGCAAAGGGGGCCGGCCGCCCCGTCACAGTATGGAGGATTGAAGTTGGGCACGGTGGATTATGCCGTAGAGATGCGCGACATCACCAAGAGATTCCCCGGTGTCATTGCCAACGACCGTGTGAACCTCGCGGTCCGCAAAGGGAGCATACACGCGCTCCTCGGCGAGAACGGAGCCGGCAAGAGCACTCTGATGAACGTCCTCACCGGCTTGCTTCGCCCGGATTCCGGGGAGATACGCGTGCGGGGAGCGAAAGCCGCTCTTCGTTCGCCGGCAGTGGCCATTGCCCTTGGAATAGGCATGGTGCATCAGCACTTCCGTCTGGTCCAGACCTTTACCGTGGCTGAGAACATAACTCTCGGAATGCCCCGTCCGCGCTTTAGGCTCGACATGGCCCCCATAGAGCAGGAGGTTGCCAGGTTCTCCGCGGAATACAGCCTCGCAGTCAACCCGCGCGCCAAGATATGGCAGCTGTCAGTGGGCGAGCAGCAGCGCGTTGAGATCATCAAGATGCTCTACCGCGGCGTGGACGTGCTGATCATGGACGAACCCACGGCCGTTCTCACGCCTCAGGAGGTCAGGGAGCTATTTGAAACCCTCCGTCGCATGACCGCCGATGGCAAGACTATCATATTCATCACCCACAAGCTTGACGAAGTGATGGAGATCTCCGACAGGGTGACTGTGTTGCGCGCCGGCCGCAATGTGTTCTCATGCGACACGCGAGACACAAACCCCAGGGAGCTTGCGTCCAAGATGGTGGGGCGCGAGATCGGGCGGGCTCCCCAGCGGCCCTCGGTGGCGATAGGCGGCCCCGTGCTTGAGCTACACGAGCTCGCGGCTCTTGGCGACCGCGGTATCACGGTTCTCAACGGGATCGATCTGGACGTGCGCGCCGGCGAGATACACGGCATAGCGGGCGTAGCCGGCAACGGCCAGCGCGAGCTGGCCGAAGTCATCACCGGGCTGCGCCGGGCTGCATCGGGGCGTGTGTGCATATGCGGCAAGGACATGACAAACAGCGCCCCTCGCTCGATAATCGAAGCCGGGGTGAGCCACATACCGGAAGACCGTCTTGGCATGGGCCTAGCCCCTAATCTCGACATAACCCTCAATGCAATCATGAAGAGATACCGATCCGGCGAGATGAGTCGGGGGCCGGTGATGGACGAGGCCAGGGCCAGGGGATGGACGGGCGACTTGGTGGAGAGGTTCAGCGTGAAAACCCCCAACCTTCGCACTGCAGTCAGGCTTCTATCAGGCGGCAACTCGCAGCGGCTACTGCTTGCGCGCGAGACATCGTGCGTGCATAAACTGGCGGTGGCGGTCCACCCCACTCGCGGTTTGGACATAGGCGCTACCGAGGCGGTTCGCTCGATTCTTCTCAAAGAGCGAGAGAGCGGCGTTGGAACGCTGTTGATATCGGAAGACCTAGAAGAACTGATCGCGCTATGCGACAGGATATCGGTGATATACGAAGGACGCATAATGGGCACCGTTGGCCGCGACCAGCTGGATTTGGAGGAAATCGGCATGATGATGGCCGGTATGGCGACCGCGGCGAAAGGGGATGAACGCTCTGAAGCTAGTGTTTGAGAAGCGCGAGGCAGTGTCCCCCGCTTACAAGTTCATCTCGCCTCTTCTGGCCATAGTCATGTCCCTGGTGCTGGGAGCCATCTTCCTGCTGGCATCCGGGTTCAGTCCGCTCAAGGTCTACTACTATATGTGGTGGGGCGCGTTTTCCGACTGGTACGGGATTTCGGAGACCTTGGTAACGTCCATCCCCATCATGCTGTGCGCGCTGGGGGTGGCGCTGGCCGCCAAGATGCTGCTGTGGAATGTAGGCGCTGAAGGCCAGTTCCACATGGGCGCGTGTGCCGCGGCCTGGGTAGCGCTGTCGATGCCGGGAGCGCCGGCGTGGCAGGTTCTGCCGCTCATGGTGTTGGCGGGCATGGCGGCGGGGGCGCTCTGGGCTCTACTACCTGCGGTTCCCCGGGCGTATCTGGGAGTCAACGAGATCATCACGACCCTCTTGCTGAACTACGTGGCGATCTACTGGGTCGAATACCTAGTGCACGGGCCGTGGCGGGATCCGGTGAGCCTCAACTTCCCTCTGTCCGCCCCGTTCTCCGATGCAGCCAGGCTTCCTTTTCTGTTCGGCACGCGCATACACTGGGGCTTGGTGTTCGCTCTGGCGGCCGCGGCCTTGATCTGGTTCGTGCTGGGCCGCACCAAGTGGGGCTACGAGGTAACCGTAATAGGCGAGAACCCGCGCGCTGCACGCTACGCCGGCATGAACATCGAACGCAACATCGTGCTCTCCATGTGCATCGCCGGCGCTCTGGCCGGCCTGGGCGGCATGGCGGAGATCTCGGCGATCGCGGGCCGGATGACGCGGCAGCTATCGCCCGGCTACGGCTACTCGGCGATCATAGTGGCATGGCTGGGCAAGTTGAATCCGTGGGCTGTGGCGCTGGTGTCGGTGCTCTTTGGCGGGCTGCTCGTGGGGGGCTATTCTGCTCAGGTCATCGGGGTTACGGCCGCGTCCGTCAACATGCTGCAGGGCTTGATGCTCTTCTGCGTGCTGGCTACAGAGGCCCTGGGGCGCTACCGGGTGAGAATCGTGCGTGAGGTGGCTAGAGCTGGGAAGGAGGTGGGCGTTGATGGCTGATTCCATGTTTGTGTCCATTCTTTCGGCCGCGGTCAGCTCCGGAACTCCCGTGCTCTACGCGGCCCTGGGTGAACTTGTATGCGAGCGGTCCGGCGTGCTCAATCTGGGCGTTGAGGGCATGATGCTGGTCGGCGCCGTCAGCGGGTTTCTGACTGCGGTGCGCACGGGCAGCCTGGCGGCGGGCGTGCTGGCCGCGATCATCGCCGGAGGATGCATGGGCCTGATACATGCTTTCATGACTATTACCCTGAGGGTCAACCAGGTTGTGAGCGGACTGGCGCTCACCCTGTTCGGGACGGGCCTGTCTGGATACTTGGGCAAGTCGGTGATAGGCGTGCCGCTGTCGGCCACGTTCCACCAGGTGCCCATTCCCGGCCTATCCAGCATTCCTGTGATAGGGACGGTCTTGTTCAAACATGACCTGCTCGTGTATCTGACTTATATAGTAGTCCCTTTTCTCTGGTTCTACCTGTACCGCACCCGCCCCGGGCTGCATCTTCGGTCGGTGGGCGAGAGCCCCGAAACGGCCGATGCGCTCGGGGTGAACGTCTTCTCAATCAGGTACGCAAGCGCGGTGGCAGGCGGGATGCTGGCTGGGCTGGGAGGGGCCTACTTGTCGCTGGCCTACGCTCCCAGTTGGCTTGAGAACATGACGGCCGGGCGGGGCTGGATAGCTGTTGCGCTGGTGATATTCGCAGTATGGGACCCATTCCGAGCTATGCTTGGAGCGTACCTGTTCGGGGGCATTGACGCCCTGGGTTTTCGCATGCAGGTAATGGGATCGGGAGTATCATCATTCTTCCTCAAGATGATGCCGTACGTGTTCACGATAGTGGTGCTGATTATCGTGACGGCTACCGCTGCGCGCCGCAGTTCGAGGGCGCCGGAGGCACTGGGAACGCCGTACGAGCGCGAATGACCGAGCGGAACCCGGAGGGGTGTTCAGTTGACTGACAACGTAACGAGCAAGGCGTCGGAGCGGCGCCAAACTATCAGATGGAATTTCCGAATCAGCAATATAGACGCTATGCTCTCCAATGTGGCAGTGGGGATGGTCACTCCGTTCATCCCCGTGTTCGCCATGGCCTTGGGCGGAACCAACACCGAAGTCGGGCTCATCACGGCCGTGCCGGCGTTCATCAACATGCTGATGTACCTGCCGGCGGCCTCATTTGTGGAACGCGGCGGGAGCAGGCTTAGGATCACTGTGAGGGCGGTATTCGTTGCGCGCCTGCTCTACCTGGCTATGGGGTTCGTGCCGTTTCTGCCGTGGCCCAATTTCCGCGCGGCAATGCTCATCGCGATTCTGGGCGTTCAGACTATTCCCAACGTCATTGTGGCAGTGGCCTGGACTGCTCTCTTGGGCGACATGTTCCCCGCGGAGGAGCGGGCGCACCTGTTCGCCATAAGGAATATGTACAGCGCTTTCGTCGCGCTGATATCGTCATTGGCCGCAGGCGTGCTGCTCGACAGGGTCGCTTACCCGGCCAACTACATCGCGCTGTTCTCCATATCGTTTGTCGCAGGGATGGTGGCGCTGCACTACTGCGCCAAGCTTGTTGAGGGGCCGATCAAGGCTCGGCCGAGCAGACGCAGGTCTCTTGGAGAGAGGTTGCGGCAGCCGTTCGCGGATCCGGTGTACGGGGCGAAGTTCCGCGTGTTTGCGATAAGCGCGGCCTTGCTGCATCTGGGGATCAACATAGCAGTCCCTGCTTACTCCATATATCATGTCCGGTGCCTCAACCTGTCCAACAGCGTCATAGGCATGTTTTCGCTGGCCGCCGGGCTTACTACAGTGCTGGCCTACCCACTCTGGGGGCGCGTGTCGCGCAGGGCCGGCCACTCGCTGGTATACGTTCTGTCTATACTGGCCTACGCTCCGTTCCCCGCCCTCTACGGGTTGCACGGTTCAGTCACCTACTTGCTGGCATTGCAGGCCGCGATAGGCGTTTTCAACGCGGGGTTCGCCCTTACGATCCTCAACCTCATGCTGCAGCATGTGAACCCCGACGACAGCGCCAACGGGATCGCGGTGTTCAACCTGTTGATCAACGCTACCGGAGTTCTGGGCCCGCCGCTCGCGGCGCTCGTTGTGTCCAGATACGGTGTGACGTGGGCTTTCGTGTTATCGACCATTGTGCGCGCCGCCGGGTGCATCGTGTACATCGGGGCATCGGGCATGGGCGACACCTTTGGGAAGCTGCACAAGACGTTTTCGCCATCGGCGTCGCGCCGGCGCAGAATCAACCGAAAAGAGAAGGGGGTGCTCTGACCAATGAAGCTCGTGATAGCCATAGTCAGAGACGACTACTCCGAAATTCTCCAGGATGAACTGGCAGACGCCAGTTACCGTTACACGAAACTGGCGTCTACAGGCGGTTTCCTCAGAAAGGGCAACACCACGCTCTTGGTGGGGGTCGATGATGACCAGGTAAGGCCGGTCATGGACATAATTCGCGCCACGTGCAAGACCAGGCAGGAGCTGATCACGCCTCAGCCCATGCAGATCTCCCACGGGCTCGCCGTTCCCCCAATCGAAGTCATATCAGGCGGCGCTACCGTGTTCGTGGTGGACGTCACCCACTTTGAGCGGATATAGTCAAGCAGGTAAGGCCGCCGAGCAAGTCCAGGCCGAGCCTGCGCAAATACCCCAACTGCCCCCGTACGCCCGGTGCTGAGATCACACATTCAGCAACCGGGCTAGCTTGCGTTTGTGGGCGGCGAGGCAAGATCCTTTTGCGCGGCTTTGACGGGGACATGCCCCCCAGCTAAACCGGGATTGTGAAATAACGCACAATATGCTAAGATGTCGGCGGAGGCAAGCGACGTTCGAGGAAGGTCGTGAGCGCGGTATGATCACGGTGTCGGTGTGTGTGGGAAGCTCTTGCCACATCAAAGGCGCTCCCCAAGTCATCGAAAAGCTTCAGCAACTGATTGTCGACTACGATCTGTGGAGTCAGGTTGAGCTCAAGGGCGTGTTTTGCATGGAACGGTGCACTGAGGGAGTCACAATCGCCATCGACGGAGAGGTCTTCTCGGCTGTGGACGCGTGCGCGGCCGAAGAGCTGTTCAGGACTGGTGTGCTCGTCCCGCTCGGCCTCGGCGGAAGCGGCGATGACGAGCTTGTTTAGTTCGCTTGACGCGCGCAGCTCTGCGAACGCAGACAATAGCTGGGTTCGGACCGGGCTGGGGCCCGATACCCGATAGCGGAGGGGGCGGCTGAGTTGGGCGTCATAAAGACGATCACTGCCAACTGCAAGGACTGCTACAAGTGTGTCAGGCACTGTCCTATGAAGGCCATACGAGTAGCCGGAGGCCATGCTGAGGTAATCGATGAGCTCTGTGTTGTGTGCGGCACGTGTGTGCGAATGTGTCCTCAGGGAGCTAAGCAGGTAATGGACTCCAAGGGCGCGGTGCGGGAACTCCTGGCGTCGGGCGCGCGGGTGGTTCTCTCGGTCGCGCCCTCGTTTGTGGCGTCATTTGCCGGCGTTTCACCTGGAGCATTCGCGGCGGCCGCCCGAGGTTTGGGATTCGCCGGTATCTTCGAGACGGCCGAGGCGGCGCAATACGTGGCGCGCAGAAGCCTCGCAACAGTGGACGATTGCGCTGCTCCAGCCATCGCTACCAGCTGCCCGGTAGTCGTCAACCTGGTGGAGCGCTACTACCCTCATCTTCTGGAGCATCTGATCCCGGTGGCCTCTCCCATGGTCGCCCATGGGCGTATGCTCAAGTCGTGCATGGGTTCGGACGTCAAGGTGGTCTTCGCCGGCCCTTGCATCGCCAAGAAAGACGAGGCCGGCAGGGAGGAGACTTTCGGCGCCATTGACGCGGCTCTGACGTTCCAGGAACTGCAGGACCTGTTTGAGCAGGCCGGGATCGACCCGATCGCAGCGGCATCGACCGCAACGATGCCGACCATCGTAGCCCCGGGCGGCGCGGACTGCGCGGAGGGCCCAAGCGGCGCGCACGGTCCGGACTGCGCGCGCGGCCAGACTCCCGGGCGCGGGCGGCTGTTTCCGATAGAGGGCGGGATGATGGCGACTGCCGGCGTGTCCAGCGACATGATAGGCGGGCCTGATCTGTGCGTCACCGGAATGGAAAACGTCATTGCGTTCTTCGATAGCATCCAGCACCAGTCCGGCGTGCGAATGGTGGAGATGATGGCATGCGCGGGGGGCTGCATCGAAGGGCCCGGAATCGCATCAGAGATAGACTCCTGGACCAGGAAGCGCATGGTCACGGCGTATGCGCTACAGACTGCGGCGGGTTTCCCGGCCGGCAGCCTTCCTCCTCCATCGCCTGCAATGCTTCAGGTGGCCTTTGCCCGGCGCGAAGTGGACTTGCCGGAGCCGACTGAAGAGGATATTCGAGCCATTCTGGCCAGGACCGACAAAGTGAACCCATCGGACGAACTCAACTGCGGAGCGTGCGGCTACAACTCCTGCCGCGACAAAGCCATCGCGGTCTTTAGGGGACTTGCCGAGGTGGAGATGTGCATTCCCTATATGCGTGAACGGGCGGAGTCTATGTCCAACTTGATTATCGGCACTACGCCGAACGGGGTCGTGGCGGTCGACCGGGAACTTGCCATAGTCTCAGTCAATCCCGCGTTCGAGCAGGTCTTCTGCGTGAGGGCCGACGACTGTTTGGGCAAGCACATCAGCGTGGTCATGGATCCAGCGCCGTTTGAGCAGGTATTTGGTACCAGAGAGACGCTCCGAATGGAGGAGTCGCACCTCGGCGGATCGCTAATGGCCGCTCAAAGCCTGTTCTACGTCTCGGTGCGCGATGTGGTGGTAGCGATCATCGACGACATCACCGCCGAATACAACAGGGGGCAAGCCGTTCAGAAGGCGCGCGAAGAGACGCTTGAGAAGGCCGGGCGGGTGATCGACAGGCAGATGCGCGTGGCCCAGGAGATTGCGGGGCTGCTAGGCGAGACCACAGCTGAGACCAAACTCCTATTGACGCAGCTTATCAGGCAGACGCAAGATAAGGAGTTGAGCAAATGATGGAGAGGCTGCATGTGGAGGCCGCATCCCTCTCCATCGCAAAGCACGGCGAGGAGCTGTGCGGCGACCGCGTGGATATATCCAGGAACGGCCACGGCATAACTGTGGTGCTCAGCGATGGGCTGGGCTCGGGGGTGAAGGCGAACATACTCGCGACCCTCACTACCACCATTGCCGCCAGCATGTTGCGGGGCGGGGCCGCAATTGAGGACGTGGTCGAGACGATCGGCCACACTCTCCCCATATGCAAGGTGCGCCAGGTGGCCTACTCGACCTTTACCATTCTCCAGGTGGACTCGGATGGCAATGCATACCTGGTGCAGTTCGATAATCCCGATGCCTTCTATGTGTCGGATGGGCGCGTGAACTCAGTGGAGTGTGTCCAGCGCCGGGTGGCCGACAAAGTCGTCAAGGAGGCGCGCTTCACCGTGCAGGCCGGCGACCATCTGTTCTTGGTGTCGGACGGCGTCATACACGCGGGCATAGGAGGCGTGCTCAATCTGGGGTGGAGATGGCCCAATGTGGCGGAGTACATCCGCCGCATTACACAGCAGGAGAAGCGGGCATCGGTCTTGGCTAAGTGGATGATCAATGTATGCGACCAGTTCTATGGCGGCAAGCCGGGCGACGATGCCACGGTTGTGGCTATATCAGTCCGCAAACCGCGGTATGTCACGGCGGCGGTGGGTCCGCCCAGGAATCCCGAAGACGACCGAGCAATGGTGGACAGACTTCTGGCATCGCTCGGAACGCGAGTGGTATGCGGGGGTACCACCGGCAAGATCTTCGCCCGCGAGATGGGCGCGAGCCTCGCAGTCGACCTATCCAGCATGGACAGGGGTGTGCCGCCGACTGCAACTGTTCGCGGGTTGGACCTGGTTACTGAGGGTATCATCACGCTGTCGAAAACGCTGAGCAGATTGAAGAACCCCGAAGAGGCGCACGGCAAAGACGGCGCAAGCAGGCTGGCGCGGGTTCTGCTCGACGCGGATCACATCGAGTTCCTGGTGGGAAAGGCGGTCAACCCCGCGCACCAGAACCCGAACTTGCCCATCAGCACCACGCTAAAGGAGCAGGTGATGCAGAACATCGCCGAGATCTTGAGCGAGCGTGGGAAGGAAGTTAGGATCACGTATTTCTGAGGTACAAGTTGCTGGTATGGAGGAGAAACGATGACACCTGTTGAGGCGGCGCAGAGGAAATTTGAGCGCGTAAACGAGATAATCGAGGAGCACGGCCGCGAGCAATCCGCCCTTATACCCATACTCCAGGAGGTTCAGGCGGAATACAGGTATCTCCCTGAGGAGATCCTGACTTACATCGCCACGGCCATGGGACTGTCGGTTGCGACAGTGTTCGGCGTGGCCACGTTCTACGCCCAGTTCTCTCTTTCGCCCAAGGGCAAGTACGTGGTGAGAGTGTGCGATGGTACGGCATGCCACGTCAGGCACTCAATGAGAGTGTACGAGGCGATCCGCTCCAAGCTGAACCTACGCGATGGAAGATTCACAACACCGGACATGATGTTCACTGTGGAGACCGTTGCATGCCTTGGCGCATGCGGGGTGGCGCCTGCGATGGTCATCAACGACGAGGTCTATGGGAAGATGACCCCTGAGGCCGCATGCGCCATAATCGATACGTTGCTCAATAGGGACGGTGAGAACTAGCTATGGAACGGACGATGGAGACGACGATGATGATAGGGTCGCGAGACGAACTGAAGGCGCATGCTGAGCGATTCCGCAGGGAGATGGCGGCTGAGAAGAAGCGAGTGCTGGTGTGTACGGGTCCTGGCTGCTTGGCCAATGGGGCGGAGAAGATCCTTCAGGAGTTCCAAAGGCACGCGGTGAACGCGGTGGGTGCGACTAGGACTGGATGCCACGGGTTCTGCGAAGTCGGTCCGCTCGTGAGGATCGAACCTGACGATGTGGTCTATGTTCATGTGAAACCTGAGGATGTGGCGGAGATCGTAGAGACCACACTGGTTCGGGGCGAGGTAGTCGAACGGCTGGTCTACCGCGATGCCGACACAGGCGCGGCGTACCCCAAAGAGAGCGAGATCCCGTTCTACGCCAGCCAAACCAAAGTTGCTTTGTCAAATTGCGGGGCTATCAACCCCGATGACATAGGAGAGTATATCGCGCGCGATGGTTATCAGGCTTTGGCCCGCGCCGCGCTAGACCTGTCGCCGGACGAGGTCGTACAGGAAGTGCTTGCGAGCGGCCTTCGGGGCCGAGGGGGCGGAGGATTCCCAACCGGCCGCAAGTGGATGTTCGCACGTCAGGCAAAAGGCGAGCAGAAATACGTAGTGTGCAACGCGGACGAAGGCGACCCGGGCGCTTTCATGGACCGCTGCATCATGGAAGGCGACCCCCACAGTGTGCTGGAGGGACTGGCTATCGCCGCCAGGGCCATCGGCGCGGATCGCGGCTACATCTACGTGCGGGCGGAGTACCCCATTGCGGTGGCTCGCATGAAGAACGCTGCTCGGCAGGCCAGGACGCGCGGTCTTCTGGGCGCGAACATCCTGGGCTCCGATTTTTCGTTCGACGTGACCATAAAAGAGGGCGCCGGCGCTTTCGTATGCGGGGAAGAGACCGCTCTTCTCGCATCGATCGAAGGCAAACGCGGCATGCCGCGTCCGCGTCCGCCGTTCCCTGCAAATGAGGGGCTGTTCGGAAAGCCTACGATCATAAACAACGTCGAGACATTGGCGACGGTACCGCAGATACTCCGCCGCGGCGCAGCGTGGTTCCGCACCATTGGGACGGAGACCAGCCCTGGAACGAAGACCTTCGCTGTGACCGGACAGGTGGCCAATACCGGTCTGGTGGAAGTCCCGATGGGAACGACCCTAAGAGACGTAGTATTCGGAATCGGCGGAGGGGTAATCGGCGGGAAGAAGTTCAAGGCGGCTCAGATAGGCGGGCCTTCAGGCGGATGTCTGCCCGAGCAGCTCCTTGATACGCCGCTTGACTACGATTCTCTCAAGAAGGCCGGCGCCATGGTGGGCTCGGGCGGACTAGTCATACTGGACGAGGGGACGTGCATGGTGGAAGTTGCCCGCTTCTTCATGCACTTCACCCAGACGGAGTCATGCGGCAAGTGCGTTCCATGCCGCGAGGGCACCAAGCGCATGCTCCAGATCTTGGAGAAGATTGTGGCCGGGCGCGCGACCCTGGACGATCTGGACATTTTGGAGCAGATTGCGTGGGTCGTTAAGGAGAGTTCGCTGTGCGCTCTGGGCAAGACGGCGCCGAACCCGGTCCTTACAACGCTGAAGTACTTCCGAGACGAATACCGGGCGCACATTGTAGACAAGAAGTGTCTTGCCGGAGTGTGCAGCGCTTTCAAGTCCTACGTGATCCACCCTGAGCTATGCAAGGGCTGCGGCAAGTGTCGAAAGGCATGTCCTTCCGAGGCCATCGCCGGCGAGATCCGGCATCCTCACATGATCGATGCCGCGAAGTGCGCAAAGTGTGGGGCGTGCGCCGAGGCATGCGCCTTCGGCGCCATTTCGCTGGAGTAGATCGGAATAGAGGGGAGAGAGGATACCAGATGTCTGTACAGCAAACAGTGGTCATAGATGGACTGTCAGTTCCGATAGAGGGCGAGCGCAATCTGCTGGAGCTCGTGCGCAAGGCCGGTATAGACCTGCCCACGTTTTGCTACCATTCAGAGCTTTCTGTATATGGGGCATGCAGGATGTGCGTTGTCGAGATCGACAAAATGGGGATAGTCGCGTCCTGTACCGTCCAGCCTCAGCCGGGGATGGTCGTGCGTACCAACACAGAGCAGCTGCGCGTCATCAGGCGCACGATACTCGAACTTCTGTTGGCCAACCACGATCGCGATTGCACAACATGCGACAAGAACGGCGCGTGCAAGCTCCAGGAGCTTGCCAGGAGGTTCGGCGTTCAAGACGTCAGATTCGGCCAGGAGGACGCGGGGCTGCCCATCGACCGCTCTACGCCTGCGCTGGTACGTGACCCCAACAAGTGCATACTGTGCGGAGACTGTGTACGGGTATGCGGCGAAGTGCAGAAGATCGGAGTGCTCGATTTTGCATACCGCGGATCGGATGCCACAGTCGGCCCTGCGTTCGGCAAGTGTCTGGCCGATGTGGACTGCGTTCAGTGCGGGCAATGCGCAAGCGTCTGCCCCACCGGCGCGATCACGATACATTCAGACGTCGATAGAGTGTGGAAGGCCATTCATGACCCGAAGATGAAGGTCGTGGCGCAGGTGGCGCCGGCGATCCGCGTTGCGCTCGGCGAGGAGTTCGGTCACGAACCGGGCTGGGCAGCGCCGGGCAAGGTAGTCGCAGCGCTCAAGAGCATCGGCGTGGACATGGTCTTCGACACGTGTTTCACCGCCGACCTTACGGTGGTTGAGGAGACAGCCGAATTCCTGGAAAGACTATCGTCGGGCAGCCGCGAGCGATTGCCGCAGTTCACCTCGTGCTGTCCTGCATGGGTCAAGTACGTTGAGCAGTACCATCCCAACTACCTTGCCAACTTGTCGTCGTGCAAGTCGCCGCAGCAGATGTTCGGGGCCGTGGCGCGCCGCTTCCTCGGACGCGAGTTGGGTGTGGAGCCTGAGAACCTCTACGTGGTATCGGTTATGCCGTGCACGGCCAAGAAGTTCGAGGCCGCTCGGGAGGAGTTCGCCTCGGATGGTAGGCCGGATGTGGACGCCGTTCTGACCACGCAGGAACTGGCGCGTATGATCCGAGAGACTGGAATCGACTTCGACAAGCTTCCCATAGCCCCCTTCGACCTGCCCTTCGGAGTGTCCACCGGGGCAGGCATGATCTTCGGGAACAGCGGGGGGGTGGCCGAAGCGGTGCTGCGCGCGGCGGCCGAGCTTCTGGCGCCTGAGAAGACGTCTGAGATTCCCCGGTCTCGGCTGGTCTTTGAGGAAGTGCGCGGGCTCGACGGCGTGAAAGAGGCTACTGTGAACATCGCCGGCAATGAAGTCCGGTTGGCGGTTGCGAACTCTCTGGGGGCGGCGGCCGAAGTGCTCAGGAGGATCGAATCGGGCGAGGCGGTGTACGACATCGTAGAAGTGATGTCGTGCCCGGGCGGGTGCATAGGAGGCGCCGGCCAGCCCAGTCCATCGCACCTGGAAGTGCGCAAGCAGAGGACGCAGGCTCTCTACGATGTGGATACCATGCAGATGCTGCGCAGATCGCACGACAACCCGTACGTCAAGGCGCTCTACGACAGGTATCTGGGGGATGTGGGCGGCAAGAAGGCCCATTCGGCCCTCCACACTTCCTACGGGACACGCAGGAGGATAGCGGGCGAGGAGATCAAGTTCTCCTCCGAAGAGGTCGATGGCAAGCTCGATGTGGGCGTTTGCGTTGGGACCTGCTGCTATCTGCATGGATCCTACGACTTGCTGCGCGGGCTGATGGACAGAGTAGCTCGGCACGGACTCACTGACCGGGTGGACCTGCATGCCACTTTCTGTTTCGAGCAGTGTGAGCACAGTCCCAACATAGAGATAGGCGGCAGCATCCGGGGAAACGTAACTGAAGAGGACATCGATGAGGTCTTTGAGAAGGAAATCCGTGCGCGTCTTGTAGAATAGGAAGGCGTGGGGGTGGTTCTATGCCGGAACAAGTAACGCAGATATCCAGAGCCATGTTGGCAAGGCTGCCGTTCTACTATCGTACATTGGCGGCGCGCGCGCGCACCGGAAACGCAAAGATATCCTCTGCGCAGCTGGCGACCAGCCTTGGCATGGATTCCGCTCAGGTCCGCCGCGATCTATCGTCCATCGGCGAGTTCGGGCGTCCTGGGATAGGTTACAACGTTCCGGAGCTGTTAGAAGCCCTTGAGCAGATACTTGGTATCAGAAATCGCACCGAGGCGGTCCTGGTCGGAGTGGGCCGCCTCGGCACTGCGCTCTTTCGCTATCCGGGATTCGAAGCATACGGCCTGCGCATTGTGGGCCTGTTCGACTCAGATCCAGAGAAAATCGGCGCCAAGCTTGACGGCACTCTCATCCGCAGCGTATCGGAGATTCCCCACGTCGTGCGCCGTCTCTGCATTCAGATGGGAATAATCACGGCGCCTCCCGCGAGCGCGCAGGAGATCGCCGACATGCTGGTGGGAGCGGGAGTCATAGCCGTCTGGAACTTCGCTCCGGTGAGCCTCACTGTTCCGCCCGGAGTCATGGTACGTGATGAGGACCTAGCTGCGGGCCTTTCATATCTTTCACGCCATCTTGCCGATGCCGGGGCGCGAGATGAAGCCCAGGAAGAGTAGGGAAGCGGCTCGCGCGGGCCGGCCTATGCAGGAATGATGCCTCCCGTGTTGAATTCAGAATCGGAATTGCGCTCGATTTTGATTGAATCTATGGGGGGCAATAAGGTGCGTGTCAAAGTCATACTCAATCCCAACGCTAGGCACGGACGAGCAGCAGAAGACGAAGCAGCGGCAGTGCGCGCCCTCACCGACCTCGGAGCTGATTTCGACTTAGTCAGGACTTCTTGCCCGGGCGATGCCATTGCGATGGCGCGGGCAGCCGCCGAGCATGGCTGCGATGTCGTGTGCGCCATGGGCGGCGATGGCACGGTCAACGAGGTGATCAACGGCATAGCCGGAACCGGGGCGGCGCTTGCGGTGATACCTGTGGGCACTGGGAACGACTTCGCCAATGCCTTGGGGGTTCCAAAGGGCGATGTAGCGGCGGCGTGTCGTGTCCTTGCGCGTGGGCAAAGGCGCCCCATGGATCTATGCCGGGTGAACGATAGATACTTCGCTTCCAGTTTCGGCGCGGGTTTCGACGCCCGGGTGACCAAAGCCGCGAATGAACGCTTCAAGCGCCTAGGCGGGATATGGACATACATATTTGCAGTCATTAGCGTCATATGGTCTTTCCGGCCAAATCCCGTGCGCATCGTGGCCGATGGCCGCGAGATCTCCAAGTCCCCTCTGCTCGTTGCCGCGACCAACTGGAAGAGCTACGGCGGAGGAATGTATATCTGCCCGGGCGCCGAGATCGACGATGGGATGCTCGACGTGTGCATTGTCGACAACGTTCCCATACTCAGGTTCCTCTACTGCTTCCCCCGGGTGATCCGGGGCACACACGTGACTATGCCCGAGGTCCAGATGCTGCGGGCACGGTCAGTGCACATCTCGTGCTCGCGGACGGAAACATATCATGTGGACGGCGAGGTGTTCGAGGCCGCCGAGATGGAAGTGGAGCTTGTCCCCGGAGGCATCGATGTGGTTGTCGGGGAGGTGTAGCCCGTGAGACTGCTTCTCGCCGCCGTAGCCGGCTACTGTATAGGCTCGATATCCTGGGCTGTCATTGTGGGTAGGATAGCAGCAGGCATCGATGTACGAGAGCATGGATCAGGCACCGCCGGGGGCGCCAACATCGGGAGGCTACTCGGGTTTGGGTACGGGGCTCTCGTGACATGCTGCGATGCGGTCAAGGGAGTCGCCGCTGCTCTGGTCGGGCAGGTGATTGGAGGAGCATCCGGTCAGATGGCGTCGGGGGCGGCGGCAGTGCTCGGACACATGCTGCCCCTATGGTTCGGATTCGCAGGCGGGAAGGCCATTGCCACATTCTTTGGATCGTGTTTGCTGACTGCGCCGGCGGCGGTGTTGCCCGCAGGCGCGCTCTGGCTGGGGCTGCGCCTAGCGCTCCATTCGGTTCCGAGGGCGTCTGCGATAGCTGCTGCGTGTCTGCCTCTCATGGGACGGGTGTGCGGGCTGTCGCGACCGCGCATACTGTATCTGGGCGTGATGGGCGCTGTCATCTGTTTGCGGCATGTTCCGGATGCCCTCGCCCCCGGTTCCGGGCGGCGCGCGAGGGGGCGGGGATTAGTGGCGCTCGCCTTGGGCATCGGGCTTTGCCTTGCGATGCCGCTTGGCACGCCTGCTGTGGCGGGGGCGATAGCGGACGCGGCGGGCGATGAGACGGCCGATGCGACGGCCCATGCGATGTCCGATGCGGACGAGCCGGTGTTGGTCAGAGTGGGGATAGTCGGCCTGCCCGCGCAGGTGACGCTGGGCTCGAGTTCGGGCGATACCCTTCTGCGAATAGGGGGCGGCCCGGAGATGCCTTTTGCAGTGTTCGAGCCGGACGCGGTGAGCGGTATTGCCTGCATATCCCCTGATGGAATGCGCGTTTGCTTTGAAGGCTCTGTGGGTGTGGAGGTCGTCGCCGTTGGCTCGGGCTCCGGGCGCGATTCCGATGCCTCTTTGATATGGCTTGGGTCTCCTGCCGATGTATTCCGAGGCCGGTTCGAACTGGTGCGCGGCGAGTCCGGAGAGATGTATACAGTCAACATCCTGAGCCTTGAAGATTATGTCGCGGGCGTGGTTCCATACGAGATCGGCGCGCGCGCGCCCCAGGAGGCGCTTCGAGCCCAGGCAGTGGTGTGTCGAACTGAGGCGCTGGAGCTTTCCGCGCGCCACGGCGAAGAGCCTTTCGCCATTTGCTCATCTACGCACTGCCAGGTCTACCGTGGCGCAGCGGCCGAGCTGGCGCGGCCGGACGCTCGGCGCGCGGTGGACTCGACGCGAGGCGAGGTTCTCTTCTACGATGGCCGACCTGCGCCCTGCGCCAAGTACCACGCTTGCTGTGGGGGCGTGACGGAGAGCGCCGAGGCTGTGTGGCGATTCGATGTGCCCTACATGCGCGGGGTGCACTGCAGCGCATCGGCTGCGCAGGAGGACCTGCCTGTCGACGGTGAGGTTGGCGACGATGCGATCCGCGATGAGGCGTCCCTGCGCGCCGTGATAGCCGCGCCCAGCGAGCGGGACTTTTGCTACGGGTCCGACGGATATAGATGGAGAGCGGACTACACCGCCGGCCAGCTGGCGACGATCTTGGAGCCTATCATCGGCCGCCTTGAACCTTCGCGGTCGTGGATCATCAGTATTGCAGTGATTGAAAGGACCCCGCGCGGGTCGGCCCTTCGTGTGCGGGTGACGACGACCGAAGGTGAGTATGATGTAGCTGGCGAATACGCGATCCGGGCGGCGCTGGGAGGCACTGTGGCCATCAAGAGCGGGGTGTTCGTGGTGGACTCCGAAGGGGACCCGCCTGCCGCATTCGTGTTCTCCGGGGCGGGATACGGGCACGGAGTCGGGATGTGCCAGTATGGCGCCAGGGCGATGGCCCGGGCAGGATATAGCTACCGAGCGATTCTTGAGCATTACTATCCAGGAACGACCGTGGGATCCCCATTTCGCTCTGCCGGCGACTGAACGCCGGCGCGAGCCAACAAATGCTGGTGATGGTATGGACGACAGAATCTATGAGCGTGCGCGCTCGGGCGACAAGAGCGCGGTCAATGAGCTATTTGAGGCCTATGCCGACACCGCGGCGAAAATGGCGAAGCAGATAGCCGGCGCACGTCAGGATGTGGAAGACATCGTCCAGGAAGCGCTCCTCAGGGCGTTCCGTTCGATTGGTAGCTTCAGATGGGACAGCTCCTTCCCGACATGGCTTTACCGCATAATCGCCAACGTCTGCTGTGATTTTGCGCGCAAGTCCGCTGCCAGTGAGTGTGCATCGCTGGATGCGATGCACGCGGACGACGAGGGCGCGACTGGCGCCCCAGGGGCGAGCAGGGCAGTCGCTTCCGGCGCTGTCGCACAGCCTGAGGAGGAAGCCATCCGCGCCGAGCAGCGCGAGGCGATAGAGCGCGCCGTGGCGGCATTGCCCTACCTTGACCGGGCTGTGTTCGTCATGCGGGAGATGGGAAGCTTGTCGTACAGGGATATCGCGGATGCGATGGGCTGCTCCATCGAGAGCGTTCGTTCGCGCCTGGCCCGCGCCCGCAGGCAAGTTCGGATCAACATCAGGGTATTCTTGCCCGGTGTGGTCCAGTCGTGACACTTTCGGCCTCGCCTCTCGTCTAACGTACGTTGAGGGGAGGAGTTCACGTGTCGCGGGTCAAGATAGTCACCGACAGTTCCAGCGGTGTCCCTCAGGAAGTCATAGAGAAGAACGGTATCGAAATCGTGCCCATACAGGTGCAATTCGGAACTGACTCATACAAGGAAGGGCGCGATCTCACCATAGACGAATTCTACAGACGGCTGGACGAGCCTGTCCTTCCCACCACCTCTCAGCCTGCCCCGGGTGACTTTGTCCAGATGTACAAGGGACTCGTGGGCGAGTGCGATGAGATCATATCAGTCCATCTCACATCCAAAGGCAGCGGCACATGCCAGGCTGCCCGGCTAGCCTCTCAGATGATCGAAGGCGCGCGCATCACTATCGTAGATACTCAGACTGCCAGCTTAGGCACTGGCCTAATCGCCATGGCCGCCGCCGAGGCAGCGCTTGGCGGAGGCGGACACGAAGAGGTAATGCGAGTCATCCGGCGGGCGATGGACACCACCAGCGTGTTTGTGGCCCTGCCGACCCTGAAGTACCTGCGGCGCAGCGGACGAGTTCCACAGGTGCAGGCGTGGGTGGCTTCGCTGCTTTCGATCAACCCCATCCTGGGTGTACGCGATGGAATGGTTGAGGCGGTTGAGCGAGTGCGCACCTTCCGCGGGGCCGTGCGCCGCACCGTGGAGCTGGCCGCCAGAGCGTGCGGCGGAAGAGCCTCGCGGATAGTAATCATGCATACCAATGCCCTGGATGACGCGCGTGCCCTGCTCGAGGACGCGAGGCAGATGATCCAATTCGACGAGGTCCACTTCGCTGAGATGGGAGGGTCCATGGCCGTGCACGGAGGCGCGGGCATGCTGGGAATAGCCGTGACGCAGGCGTGAGGCGGACGTGAGGACGGCTCGAGTGGCTTGCGGACGGATACGGGGAAGAGTATAATACACGTACACAATGGAATATGGATGTGTGTGCGCCTATAGCTCAGTGGATAGAGCACCGGCCTCCGGAGCCGGGTGCGCAGGTTCAATTCCTGCTAGGCGCGCCATTCTTTTTTCGGGCCCTCTATGCGTTGGCGCTTCGTTGCGCCGGTGGCGAGAGGGCCCGAAGTTTCGTGATGTTCGGGACGATGCCGGCATGATTCTGCCAAGGGAGGGCCACATTCGCGTCAACACGACAGCATTCGACTCAGAATGTGGCGCAATTGTCGAGAAATATGCGAATACACTGTTAGAAAGTGCAGAATGAGGGGAGGAGTCTCATTCGAGCCGGAGAATTGTTCAGTTGCGTTAATCGATGGCACTCCAGTATGTACGTGAATTTGGGGGGAATAAGCTTGGCGGGAGAGAAGACCAGAGTTCTGGTGATCGAGAACAACAAAGACCTGTGTGAAGTGATCGAGGCTCTCCTTCGGGAAGAGGAGGACATGGACCTTGTGGGCGTGGCGTACGATGGGGTGCAGGGCCTTGATATGATCGTCCAGACCCGGCCGGACGTTGTTCTTCTGGACATAATCATGCCATATCTTGACGGAATGGGAGTGCTGAGCCAGCTGGATGATCTGGGACTCGAGCATCGGCCTCGGATCGTGGTTCTGTCAGCCTTTGAAGAGGAGGACATGGTGCGCAGATGCGCGCGGCTCGGCGCCGACTACTACCTGTTGAAACCGTTCGATCGCGACAATCTCATAAGCCGAATACGCCAGGTGGTACACGTGGAGCCCGCCATCGCGAAGCCAAAGGCAGATAGGGCCTATTGCGCGCGTGAGCGCTCTCGGGAGCGGGACGGGGACCGCAGGCCGAGAGGGGCGCAGTTCGATCTGGAGACGGAGACGACCCGAATTCTGTACAACCTTGGGGTGCCTACATACTTCAAAGGATACTGCTATATAAAGGAAACCATCGTTCTAGTAACCCGCGACATCGGGCTTCTCGGCGCCGTTACGAAGTCGCTCTACCCAAAGGTTGCTGAGAAGTACGGCACTACGCCGCTCATAGTGGAGGCTGCCATCAGGTACACTATTCAAAAGACGTGGAAGCAGGGCAACCCGGACTGCATCAACAAGGTGTTCGGATATGCAGTCAATCTGCGAAACGGCAAGCCTCCGACCAACTCGTTCTTCATCGCCAAGATAGCCGAAGAACTTCGGCTCGAGATGCTGGAGCATGCACAGTAAGATCCGGGCGTCCTCCATTCGCGGGCGTGAGCGGCGGGTCTCGGCGGACCCGCCGCTCGGTTATTGCGGATCACGCTGCGGTATAGTATAATCCCACTTGGACTATGAGGCATAACTCGTCTTCTTTGCCCAATTTGGGGGTGTACCTGCATGAGCGTTGAGGCTATAGACCGTATTCGAGCTGTTGAGCGAGAAGCTGATGAGATCGTCAGAAATGCCTACGACGAGGCTAAAGCGCGCGTTGCGGCGACCGATGCGACTGGGAACCGTGCTGTGCAGCAGGCGGCGGAGAAGGCCCGCATCGAGGCCGCGGAGATCTCGAATGCCTCTCGGGGCCGCATCGAGGCCGAAGCAAGCAAGGCCAGGAAACTCATTGAAGCGCGTGTGGACGAAGTGAACGGCACCGCGAAGGCCAATTGGGAGAAGGCGCTTGAGCTCGCGGTCCGGAAGGTGTTGAGCTCATTTGGCGATCTCTGAGATGAGAAGAGTCGCCGTCTTGGGCCACGAGTCCGAGATCGGCGACGTGACCAGCGCTCTGCAGCGTCTTGGCACTGTCGAGGTGAGCGACTTCAACGAGGACACTGCCGAGGCCGGCACGGCTGGGCTTGCGTGTCCATGTGACCCCTCCTCCCGTCTTGCGCAGGTAGATGCCCTGCTGTCGGAAGTCAAGCACTCCATAGACGTTATGGGCCGGCATCGGCGGTTGCACAAGAATGCTATCGAGAATTTCACCGGCTATCGCCTTCGTCTGACTGACGACGAATGGGAGTCGTACATTCAGAATGGTGCCGACAATGCCCACCGAATCTATGCCATGGCGAGGGCGGTCGAGCAGTCGCTGGCAGATCTTGCCGCCGCCGAAACCCGTATTGTTACCGCAATTGAGTTCCTTGAGCCCTGGACGGCACTGCGCATTCCTGTGGAGCGGTTCGTTTCGGGCAAGCACATTGGATTGGCGCTGGGCACGGCCGAGGCGCGCTCGTACGAAGAGGCGCTTGTGGAGGCGGCGGAGACAGTGCCGGGCCTATCATGGGATGTGATCGCTGCCGAGAAGGACAAGGTTCGTCTGATAGTGGCGTATCCCATGAGTGTTGCCGACGATGCTCTGCGTACCCTGGCGCAGGCAGGGTTTGCCCGGGTGAGCTTCGAGCAGTATGAGGGCGTTCCATCTGATATCATCGCCCAGCTGGAGCAGGATCTTCAATCGATTCAGGCCAAGCGGGAGGAAATCGAGCGGGATATCGATGCTCTGGTAGAGGAAAGGCCGCGCGCGTTCGCGCTGTACGACTCTTATGCGCTGGAGCGCGCCAGGCTCGAGATGATAGGCAAGTACGGCGGGACGGAACGTGTTTTCGCCGTTCAGGGATGGGTGCAGCTCAAACGCCTAGAGGAGCTGCGAGCCGCTATGGAACAGCTCGCTGACGACATTGTTGTGCTTGACCGGCCTCCTCGTGACGACGAGGAACCCCCGGTGGAACTGGAGAATACCAGACTCAGCTCGGCTTTCGAGCCCGTCACCAAGATGATGGGGTATCCTAAGCCCGGATCTTTGGACCCAAGCCCGTTTCTGGGTCCGTTCTTTCTCATCTTCTTCGGGCTGTGCATGACTGACGCGGTATACGGCATCATCATCGCCGCCTTGGCCTACTGGCTCATCGCCAAGACCCACGCGCGTGGCACGGGCCGGCAATTTCTCAACCTGCTCATCATGAGCGGGCTGGCTACGGTGTTTGTCGGCGCGATGCTGGGCGGATGGGCAGGCGACCTGTTGCAGCGCCTCTTCGGTTGGCGCACGGCTATTCTGTTTGACCCGATGGAGGAGCCGACCAAGTTTCTCATTCTCTCCTTCGTCCTTGGTGTGATCCAGATTTACGTAGGCATCATCCTCAAGGCGTACGACAACGTGCGCCGCGGCGATTGGGCTTCAGCCCTATTCGACCAGGTATTCTGGCTCGTGTTCCTCACGAGCATCGGCCTCGCGCTGGGCGGCGGGTATCTTGGGTCAAACGGGCCGGCGATTGCATCGGCAGGGCGCAAACTGCTGCTGCTATCTGCGGTAGGCCTCGTACTCACGCAGGGCCGTAACCAGAAAAACCCAATAATGCGCATCGGCTCCGGCCTGCTGTCGCTCTACAATACCACTGGGTACATCAGCGATGTAGTGTCGTATGCTAGGCTGTTCGGCCTGGGGTTCACCAGCACCGTGCTGGCGTCGGTCATGAACGATCTCATGCTCAGGCCGGCCGGCATACCCATCGTCGGTCCGATAATCGCTGCCGTTGGACTGGTGTTTGGCCACCTGTTCAACATACTCATCAACATCATAGGCGCTTACGTCCATTCCAGTCGTCTTCAGTACGTGGAATTCTTCGGCAAGTTCTTCGAGGCTGGAGGGCGCAGATTCATGCCGTTTGGCATGTCTACCAAGTACGTAGATGTGGAAAACGCGAAGGGGGCATAGTACATGGAAGGCTTTCTCGGCACAATTCTGGGTTTCCTGGGAGTGGCTCTGGCCATCATCACGCCCGGAATCGGCTCGTCGATAGGCGTTGGGCTGGTAGGCCGGTCGGGAGCGGGGGTCGTCACTGAAGACCCCGACAAGTTCGGTTCGATCCTGCTTCTCGAAGCCATCCCGGGCACACAGGGCATTTACGGTTTTCTCACTGGGCTCATGATCATGATCAAAATCGGCGCTCTCGGCGGCGGGCTGCGCGCCCTTACAGTGGGGCAGGGAGCGCAGCTTATGATGTCGGCCATGCCGATTGCCTTAGTGGGCTGGATATCGGCTATAGCCCAGGGGAGAGTGGCCGCGGCCGGCGTGGGCATCGTTGCGAAGCGCCCGGAGGAGATGGGCAAGGCCGTGATCCTCGCGGCGATGGTCGAGACCTATGCGGTGCTGGCGCTACTTGCAAGCCTGCTGCTGGTGTTTTCGGTAAACGTCTGATTCTCTGGGAGTTGATGACATGCGTAATCTAGATAGGCTGGCGACCCGTATCATTGACGAGGCGCGCGGTAAAGCCGACGACATCCTGAAGGATGCCGATGCTCGCTGCGCAGCCCGGGCCGATGAGGGCAGGAAGCGAGCCGACGAGATATACAAGACGACCATCGAAGCGGCGACCGTCGCGGCAGCTGAGGAAGAGAGACGTGCGCAGATAGCTTGCTCTCTGGACGTGCGCAATGCCGTCCTTCGCGCCAAGGGGGACATGGTCGACGCGCTCATGTCTGAGATACCTGCCAGGATGCATGCCCTTCCCGATCAAGAGTACCTGGCTCTCATCCAGAAGATGATGATGGACGCCGCGCCGGCGGGCGAGGATGAGGTGGAGATCGTGGTGGCCGCGCCTGACCGCGAGCGCATAGACGCCGCTTTTGTGGCGAAAGTCCAGTCGGAGCTGGCCTCGCGGTGCCGCGATCTGCAGCTTAAGCTGGCCGGTGAGACGCTGGACCTTGCGGGCGGTTTCGTAATGAGGGCGAGCACCATGGAGATCGACTGTTCGCTCGATGCCCTGCTGGCCGTGGGCCAGGACGAACTGGCCCCGCTGGTGGCGGAAGCACTGCTTGGGAGGTAGACGCGGTGGGCTTCGACGGAAGGTTTGCATACGTTGTCGGGCGAGTTAGGGCGCTCGAGAATCGCATGATAGACCAGGCCCGGTTCAACAGGATGATCGATGCCGAGGGCCCTGAGGAGCTCGCGCGGATCTTGAGCGAGACGGAGTACTCCCTCGCCCGCGACCTGGGGCCGGAGCGTTACGAGGATGTAATCGACGGCGAGTTGGCGCGAGTGCACGCGCTCATAGAGAGCATCTCGCCTGACCCCGTCCTTACGGGAGTGTTCCGTGCGAGGCATGACTTCCACAACATGAAGGCGCTGCTCAAGGCCAAGCTGGCGAGGCGCGATGCAGGTCATGCCGTGGAAGAGGGCAGCGGCGTCACGAGCCTTGGTGGGCTCGATCTCGCACGGCTGGGTGCAGCTGCCGACATGCTGGTCGCCGCGGGCGACGAGGCTCAGATGAGCCTAGGGGCGGAGGCTCTGGACGCGGACAGGGCGGCTTGGCAGCGTCCCGAGGATCTCGAGGGCGCGGTGGCCCGGGCTGGCCGGCGGGCTGTGGAGGCGTATGAAGCGCACGGACACGATCCGCAGTATATCGACCTGGTGCTCGACAGGGAATCATTTGACTACTTTTATCAAGTGGCCAGGTCGCGGCGGGCGGATTTCCTCATGGGTCTGGTGCGGACCATGGCCGATCTCACCAACATCCTCATATGCATGAGGCTGCGCCTCATAGGCAAGTCCGCTGATTTCGCGCGCGATGTGCTGCTTCCCCGGGGTAGCGTGGACCGAGACGCGCTGCTGGCCGTGTACGGCGAGCCGGACGATGCGTTCTGGTCTTTCTTCAAACACACTTCGTACGATCGCCCCGTGGACCAGGCTCTTCGGGCCCGGCGCGACAGCGGGTCGCTATCAGCGTTCGAGAACGTGATCCAGGCACACCTGGCGCGCGCGGCAGCAGAAGGCGGGATGATCGATATGGGATACGAGCCTGTGCTGGCCTACCTGATGGCGCGGGAGGACGAGGCCGACAGATTGCGCCGGATTTTCGTGGGCAAGCTCAACAGGCTGCCCGCGGAGATCGTTCGCGAGAGGCTGTGTGGTACGCATGCATAAGATTGCTGTTATCGGCGACGAAGATTCGATCCTGGGCTTTCGAGCTCTGGGCGTGTCGGTCTTCCCTGTAAGGAGCGGCAAAGAGGCGGAGACGGCGCTGCGGTCGGCCGCGCGCCAGGGCTACGCTGTGATATACATCACCGAGGGCTATGCAGGCGAGATCATTGACGCTATAACCGAGTACGGCCGGAAGCCGCTGCCCGTGGTGTTGACCATCCCCGATTTCAGGGGCAACCGAGGCGCGGCGATGGAGAAGATACGGCGGACCGTGGAGAAAGCGCTCGGCGCCGACATCTTGTTCGGGAAAGAGGGGAATGCCTGATATGAACTCTGGGACGAAGACAGGAACGATAATCAAAGTTTCAGGGCCTCTGGTCGTCGCCGAGGGCATGACTGGGGCGAAGATGTACGATGTCGTGCGCGTCTCCGAAAAGCGTTTGATAGGCGAGATCATCGAGATGAGGTCGGACCGCGCTTCGATTCAGGTCTATGAGGAGACTGCCGGGCTCGGGCCGGGGGAACCGGTCTACACCACCGGCGAACCCCTCTCGGTCGAACTCGGCCCCGGACTGATCGGTTCCATATACGATGGGATACAGCGTCCGCTGGACCGCATCCGCGAGGCTTCGGGAGATCGAATCGCGCGCGGGGTTGAAGCCCCCGGGCTCCAGCGCGACCGCCAATGGGAGTTCGCGCCTCGGGCGCGCGTGGGCGATCCGGTCAGCACCGGCGACATCCTCGGCACAGTGCAGGAAACCCCTGTTGTGGAGCACCGGGTGATGGTGCCGCCGGGCATTTCAGGCAAGCTGGAGTGGATCCACGCGGGCACGGCTAAGGTCACTGATGTCATTGCGCGCGTTGCCACCGACGAGGGCGTGCGCGAGATCTCAATGATGCAGAAATGGCCGGTGCGGCGGGGCCGTCCTATCGGGCAGAAGCTCACGCCCGGGCAGCCAATGGTGACAGGGCAGCGCGTGCTCGACACATTCTTCCCGGTGGCCAAGGGCGGCACAGCCTGTATTCCGGGGCCGTTCGGATCGGGAAAGACCGTGGTCCAGCACCAGCTGGCCAAGTGGGCCGATGCCGACATCGTGGTCTACGTGGGTTGCGGCGAGCGCGGAAACGAGATGACAGACGTGCTCATGGAGTTCCCCCAGCTGCTCGACCCCAAGAGCGGAGAGCCGCTGATGAAGCGGACGGTGCTGATCGCGAACACTTCCGACATGCCGGTGGCGGCGCGCGAGTCGTCGGTCTACACGGGCATCACGATTGCCGAGTACTTTCGCGATATGGGATACAGTGTCGCGATGATGGCCGACTCCACGTCGAGGTGGGCCGAGGCCTTGCGCGAGATGTCAGGAAGGCTTGAGGAGATGCCGGGCGAGGAAGGATACCCCGCCTACCTGGGATCGCGTCTTGCCGAGTTCTACGAGCGCTCGGGGCGCGTGACGTGCCTCGGCGCCGATGGGCGAGAGGGCGCGCTCACTGTGGTGGGGGCGGTGTCGCCGCCTGGAGGCGACCTGTCGGAGCCGGTCACACAGAACACCCTTCGCGTGGTGAAAGTCTTCTGGGCGCTCGACGCCAATCTGGCATACAGCCGCCACTTCCCGGCTATCGACTGGCTGACCAGCTACTCGCTGTACCTCGATAGGATTGACCAGAGCCTTCGGGAGGCGGCGGGCGATGAGTTTGTCCAGATGCGCGGAGAGGCCATGAAGATATTGCAGGACGAGGCCGGCCTCGCGGAGATCGTGCGATTGGTGGGAATGGATGCGCTGTCTACTGGCGATAGGATCACTATGGAGACGGCGAGGAGCATCCGCGAGGACTTCCTGCACCAGAACGCGTTCCACGAGGTAGACACTTACACGTCGCTGGCGAAGCAAGCGGCGATGCTCCGGGTGATACTGGCTATGGACCGCGCGGCGCGGGACGCGGTTGAGCACGAGGCGCCTCTCGAAGACGTGCTGGCAGTGCCCGTCCGCGCCAAGATCGGGCGGATGAAGTATGTTGAGGAAGCCAAGCTCTCTGAGATAGAAACCATGGTGGACGAGGTCAAGCGCAGTGTGGGCGCGATCGCCGCGCGCGGAGGTGAGGACGTTGCTTAAGGAGTACACTACTGTCAGAGAGGTCGCCGGGCCGCTGATGCTGGTGCAGCAGGTGCAGGACGTCAAGTACGGCGAGCTTGTGGAGATTGTCATGAGGGGCGAGGTCAGGCGCGGCCGCGTGCTGGAGGCTGAGGGCACGAACGCCCTGGTCCAGCTGTTCGAGGGGTCCGCTGGGATCGACATCAAGTCGGCCAGAGTTCGGTTCCTGGGGCATGGGATCGAACTGGGCGTGTCGCCTGAGATACTGGGCCGGGTCTTTGATGGGCTGGGCCGTCCGCGCGATGCCGGACCCAAGATCATACCCGATGCTCGTCTTGACACTAACGGCGCCCCAATCAACCCTTTCGCGCGCGACTACCCGTCTGAGTTCATCCAGACCGGCATATCCGCCATCGACGGCCTGAACACGCTGGTGCGCGGGCAGAAACTGCCGATCTTCTCAGGCGCCGGCCTGCCGCACGCGCGTATTGCGGCGCAGATCGCGCGGCAAGCTAAAGTGCTAGGCACCGAGGAGCAGTTTGCTGTGGTCTTCGGCGCCATGGGCATTACGTTCGAAGAGTCGGATTTCTTCATCTCCGACTTCAAGCGGACAGGGGCTATTGAGCGCGCGGTGCTCTTCATCAACCTCGCGAACGACCCGGCCATTGAGCGGATCGCCACGCCCAGGATGGCTCTGACCGCCGCCGAGTATCTCGCCTACGACCTGGGGATGCATGTGCTGGTCATCTTGACTGACATGACCAACTACTGCGAGGCCCTGCGCGAAGTGTCGGCCGCACGCAAGGAGGTCCCCGGGCGGCGCGGCTATCCGGGTTACCTCTACACCGACCTTGCGACCATATACGAGCGGGCAGGAAGGATCAAGGGCAACAAGGGTTCGATCACCCAGATTCCGATATTGTCGATGCCCGAGGACGACAAGACTCACCCGATCCCCGACCTGACCGGGTATATCACCGAGGGCCAGATCATGCTCAGCCGCGAGCTGCACCGAAAGGGCATATACCCGCCCATCGACGTGCTGCCCTCGCTGTCGCGACTGAAAGACAAAGGTATCGGCCGCGGCAAGACCCGCGAGGACCATGCCGATACCATGAACCAGCTCTACGCGGCCTACGCCCGGGGCAAAGAGGCCAAGGAACTGGCGGTGATCCTGGGCGAGGCGGCCCTGTCGCCTGTGGATAAGATCTTCTCCAAGTTCGCCGACGAGTTCGAGCGTCGCTACATTACACAGGGCGAGGAAGAGGACCGGCCTATCGAACAGACCCTCGACATCGGCTGGGACCTCCTGGCGCTGCTGCCCGCGGATGAACTGACTCGAGTGAGAGAGGAGTTCATCGAGAAGTATCTGCCCAAGGCGGGCGAGGACGAGGCGGAGTAAGATGGAGATCAGAGTAAGCCCCACCCGGATGGAGCTTCTCCGGCTTAAGAAGAGGCATGCAATGGCTGTTCGTGGCCACAAGCTGCTCAAGGACAAGCTGGACGAGTTGATGAAGCAATTCCTCGAACTGGTGCGGCGCGATCGAGACCTGCGCGAGCAGATCGATGCCAAGCTTGGCGAGGCTTTCCGCGGGTTCCTGATTGCGCGGGGGGCGATGTCGGCCGCCGCTGTGGACGCGGCGCTAATGTACCCCAAGGAGACGGTTTCGCTCAAGGCCGGGCAGCGCCACATCATGAACGTGGCCGTTCCCAGCCTTGAGTGGACGTTTGAGCATGAGGGCGATGCAACCAACATATACCCGTACGGCTTCGCCTACACCTCGACTGAGCTCGACACAGCCATCAGGCTGCTGTCGGAGGCAATGCCCGGCCTGGTGGAGCTGGCTGAAGTCGAAAAGGCCGTGGAACTGCTGGGAGATGAGATTGAGAAGACTCGGCGGCGAGTGAACGCCCTGGAGTACGTGCTCATACCCAGCCTGGAACGGTCGATCAAGTACATTACCATGAAACTGGACGAGGCCGAGCGCGGCAACCTTACCAGGCTCATGAAAGTCAAGGAGATCGTGAGGGAGCGCGGGGCGTAGGCAGGCAGGCACGCGAAGCAGGGGCGCACAACCCCCTGCCCAGTCCCGGCTGCAACCGCAGCTGGGCTCATCGCGGACTTGCGCTGTTTCTCCGCGGTGTCTTTTTGCGCTGTCTACCTGTTACGTTTCCTTACTCCGCTTCGACCCGGATGACGCTGGCGATGGAATGCACGACGTCCAGCGACTCTATCTGGCGCAGCGCGTCTCGCATGCTCTGTTCGCGCGCGCTGTGGGTCACGAACACCACACTGACGGGGTCCTGACCCCGTCCTTTCTGTATCAGCGACTCGATGCTCACTTGCGCGCGGCCGAACTCCGAAGCAATGGCCGCCATCACACCCGGGCGGTCCACTACGAGCACCCGAACGTAGTAGCGACTCTCGATTCCGTGCACCGACTTCACGTGCACGTGGTTTGACCGGACTTCACGCGGCGGACTCACGCCGCGAAGGAGGTTGTGAGCAGCGTCAATGCAGTCGGCCACTACCGCGCTCCCCGTGGGCATCATCCCTGCGCCCATCCCGTACAGCATGAGGTCGCCCACGGCATCGCCTCGAATGAAGACCGCGTTGAACGCCCCGCTCACGCTGGCCAGCGGGTGGCTGCGCGGGATCATCGTGGGGTGTACTCGCAACTCGACGGAGTTGGCATCGCCGCCGCGACTGGCGCCGGCGCTGCGGACCGAGCCGGCGCTGTTGACCGAGCCGGCGTTCCCGCTGATTCCGCCGTCTGCGGTGTTGCTGCCGTCTGCGGTGCTGCCGCCGCTCGGGCCTCCACGCCTGGCTATTGCCAGCAGCTTGACCGTGTAGCCCAGTTCAGCCGCGTAGCGCAGGTCCTCCAGCTGAATTTGGGAAATTCCCTCGTGGAACACGTCCTCGACCTGCACATCGTGGCCGAAGGCGATGGAGGCGAGCAGCGCCAGCTTGTAAGCGGCATCGTGGCCGTCCACATCGGAACTGGGGTCCTGTTCGGCATAGCCCAGCGACTGCGCCATTGACAGTACTTGCTGAAAGTCCGCGCCCTCTTGGCTCATCTGGGTGAGGATGTAGTTGGTGGTTCCGTTGATTATCCCCATCAGCGACAGCACCTTGTTGCCGGCGAGCGCTTCTTTGAAGACTTTCACAACGGGAATGCCTCCGGCCACGGCGCCTTCGTAATACAGGCCGCCGCCGCTTTTCACTGCGCCGCGAAGCTCGCGACCGTGCCTGGCCAGCACCTCTTTGTTGGCTGTAATCACGTGCTTCCCGGCGGAAAGCGCGCAGAGCATGTAGTCGCGCGCAAGCTCAGTGTCTTGGCCTGGGCAGCCTATCGTCTCCACAATGATGGGGATACTCGGGTCGTTCACTATGCTCTCGGCATCGGTAGTCAGCAGCCCCCTGGGCACGCTTACCCGGCGCTCCTTGTCGGGGTCGCGCACGAGCACCCTGGCTATCTCCAGCCGAGCCCCGGCCTTCTCTGCGATTTCAGCTGAATTATCATTCAGAATCTTCCACACACCGCTGCCGACATTCCCCAACCCTAGTAGCCCGATCCTTACAACGTCCATGGCGCCTCCTCCTTGACAGCGAGATTACTTCCGAGATGAGCGACAGGTCACCCGGGTATAGGCGGTCATTCGCCCGAGATGAGCGGCGCCCGTCGCGGGACAAGCGACATTTCTTCCGATTATAGCGTGTAGTCGCGCAAAAAGATACACGGCAGCGGCGGGCCGGCTGCGAGTCGCGGGCGGCAATGG
>DHON01000016.1:91164-93367 GCA_002409965.1 Firmicutes bacterium UBA5389 | reverse complement strand
GAAGTTACGCCTGCGGAAACCGTGCAAGACCAGCAATGGCAACGGTCGATGAAGCAGGAATCCCGCGACTTAAGTCGTGGGAGGTTCAATCGAGCTGATCTTCGTGCTCTCAATTTGAAGAACGAAGCGGCGTTTCTGCGGGCCGAGGCCAGTTTTGACTCGCTCACAGCGTGGCCCATCGAACCATGGAAGAGACCCGCGGGATTCGACCCGAAGGCAATCCTGGAGGAAGGCAAGAATCCTGGGCTGGGGGTATGCGAACTCCACAAAAGGGGTATCACCGGTAACGGTGTCGCCATCGGCGTCATCGATCAGGATCTGCTTGAAAGCCACACCGAGTACAGGGAACGGTTGCGACTGCATGAAGTCATTGACGGCTTTGGGAACCCCCAAATGCATGGCGCGGTGGCGTCGATTGCGGCCGGCAAAACCGTCGGGGTTGCGCCGGACGCAGACATATACTACTTCGCTATCAGGATGGATCGCGAGAAATGCCGTAACGTGGCGAAGGCGATCGGCAGGATTCTGGAGGCCAACAGCGCCCTCCCAGAGGACAAGAGAATCAGCGTCGTCTCGGTATCCTGTTCATGGCGCCCGGGTGAACCTGGCTATGAAGAAGCTGACGAGGCGGTTTGGCGGGCCAAGGCCGCGGGAGTATTCGTTATCAGTAGTGTTGTCGACCACTACTACGACTTCAGTTATCACGGCCTGGGGCGCGAACCGGGACTCGATCCCGATGATGTGTTGTCATATACGCCTGGCGCATGGTGGAGGGAGGAGTACAGCACATGGTACCCGCCGGGCGAGGATTCCTCCCGACTACTCGTTCCGATGGATTCCCGTACCGTATCGAGCGAGTTTGGAGATGATGTGTACGCCTTCCACAGAGTAGGGGGATGGAGTTGGTGCGTGCCGTACATCGCGGGCATGTATGCACTGGCTCTTCAGGTGGACGCCGATCTGACTGTTGACGAATTCACGAAAGCCGCGATCGATACGTCACACTACACAGACGTTTCGCTGGACGGTGCGGAAATCAGGCTCGGGCCGATCATCAACCCTGTTGGCCT
This sequence comes from Firmicutes bacterium UBA5389, assembly GCA_002409965.1. Taxonomy (GTDB): domain Bacteria; phylum Bacillota; class DTU025; order DTU025; family DTU025; genus UBA5389. The sequence continues at coordinate 92,297 of DHON01000016.1, read as the reverse complement.
CATTGAGCGTCTTGCCTCGCGTGAGTGAGTCTCGGCCTAGTTGCATCATCCGCGTGGTGTAGTGCTGAGTCATGCCCATGCTGACGCTATGACGCGTTCAAGCGATGTCTGTACTGGCTTTCGTCCCAACTCGCTCTGGGCGAACTCCGACGATGCCACCGACCTGCGATCGATGTATCAACGGGCCGGTGGGCTTCCCGGCCTGGTCAAACCTGTCCATTTTGGAGCAGGACCCGCGAAAACGCTGGTTCATCCAGAGCAGGTGCGCCCATGCCTCTATCTGGGTGCACGGGCAGCTCTTCTTCGTTCAGGCCCCAGGCCTTAGCGGCTTGATCGGGCCTGTTTCAATGGCGTGGGAAGGGAAGCGCATATGCGGGCACCTCTCTGGCTGCTAGACAGTGTAGTCTCCCTCGAACGCAGAGCACCGCGGCGATGATTGGACTCAGTCCATGTACTAGTCAAGCAACTGCATCTTCCCTCAAGACATGGCGGCCCAAGCCTCGCTCGGGCTGTATCTTCTCATTGCAGGCATCTGCCGGGGTTTTAACCTGTGGCACCTAAGCGGGTGAGACGTCTGATGGTTCGAGGATGATCAGGGAATGCGAAGTCGCAATGGTGCGAGGGGCGATGGCCCGCGTGGTTAGGTCAGTGACAGGATCCGTCATTTGGGTATGGTATTATGTGGTTATGGAGACAGAAGTGTTAGGGAGGGCAGCGGGCACGTGCGCTGTCCCGTGGGGCCTGTGGCCGACTGATATTGAGGAGAGAAGGGAGCGACGCGAAATGGTCGGGATGGACAAGATCATCGAGTCGGGCGCCTGATGCCGACATCCGGGTTTTGGGCATAGGGCGGCATAGGTTCTTCCTTTTGCCGGAGTGCGACACGGCAGCACTGGCACTGGCTCCGGAACAGGCTCGGATTTCGCCCCAGATCCGCGCTTCGACCCAAGTTTCGACATGACCCAGGTCTCACATGGGATTCTTCACAGTTCGTGAGTGGGATTGCCCGGACTGCGGCACGCACCATGATAGGGATATGAACGCCGCAAGGAACATCCTAGAGGAGGGACTGCGTGTTGTAAACACGGTTTAGCAATAGTCTGTACGGCAGGAACTGCCGGAAGTTACGCCTG
>DHON01000016.1:48967-90960 GCA_002409965.1 Firmicutes bacterium UBA5389 | reverse complement strand
CCAGCAATGGCAACGGTCGATGAAGCAGGAATCCCGCCACTTAAGTCGTGGGAGGTTCAATGCCGAGACGCCTCGTAGCCTGGCTCTGGCGTTCATGGGCTGCGCAAAGACTGACTCTGCCAAGCAGGCGATTGAGTGCGTTGACAGACTCGCAGAAGAGTACCTGTGGCAACTGAAGATCGCCAGGGTATCACGCATCCGTGACTTGACACCGTTGCAGCAATACCCTACTATGGAATTGCCGACTATATCGTTATAGAAACTCCCGTGTTTCCACCAACATTCCCAATCAACACTCCAGATTCACGAACACTCACATTCCACTGATCCGCTGCACAGCTCCCTCGATCGTCGGCATCGGCATCAGCGTCAGCGTCAGCTTCTACACTGAGGTTGACGGCCCAGACACTCTTGTGTGCCGGCACTAACGGCATGACGCCGTAGGGCCATTAGCAAACTGTGAGGGTGGGCGTGTGTGGAATTGAGCGATGATGTGCATGAACACCTGAGAGGGCGAGGCTCCGGCGCTGGCGATGAGCCGGGCCGCGATGCGCCCATCGACCGCGAAATGTCCGGCATCGAAGGGCCGGGCGACTGCATGCCTGCCAGCCCTATTCAGAGACCCACCATAAGGGACATCGCCAGGGCGGCAGGTGTGTCGATCAGCACGGTTTCGCACGTGTTGAACGAGTACGGCGATATCAGTGAGGAGACCGAGCGCCGCGTCCGTCATGTAATGGAGGAACTCAACTACTACCCAAGCGCGCTTGCCAGGCGGCTTGTGATGAAACGCAGCTGTGTGCTGCAACTGCTGCTCTTTGCAGTCGAAGGACTGCATCATCCCTTTTTCTATGAGGTTACCTGCGGCATAACCACTGAAGTCGAGAAGGCCGGGTATGAACTGGTGCTGAGTGTGAAGGACACTCGGGATCGGCGATGGCGCGAAACGCTCAGGCGGTGCTACGAATCCAAGGTAGAGGGGCTCATGCTTATGGGCACGTTGCCCTCCGCCAAGGTTGTCGCCGAGGTCAGAGCGAGCGGCATTCCGGCCGTGATGATAGACATTCCCTTTGAAGGCCCCCGGCTAACGTATGTGACTTCCGACAACATCGCCGGCGCTCGCAGGGCGGCTGAACACCTTATCTCCCTGGGCCATCGCAACATAATCTACCTGAGCGGATACGACCTTCCAGACGAATACACGCCTCTACCCACCATATCGGTAGCCAGACGGATGGGATACGAGGAAGCGCTGCGCGCCCACGATATCGAATTCGATCCGGGCCTGGTATGCTACGGCAACTACACCCAAGAAGGTGCAAGATCGGTCGTCCGGGCGATGCTGGAGTTGCGTCCGGACGTTACCGCTGTCTTCGCGATCAGCGATGTCATGGCGTTCGGAGCGATGAAGGCCGTCCGCGACATGGGGCGGAGGGTTCCTGACAACGTGGCCGTTGTGGGCTTCGACGACATAGAAGCTGCGTCTTACGTTCGCCCGGCGCTGTCTACCATCAAGCAGCACGGCGAGCTAATGGGCAGAAGCGCTGTGTGTGAGTTGCTGCGCATCATAGGGAATCCCAAGAGATCTCCGAAGGCGATTGTCCTCCCCGCCGAACTCGTTGTTCGCGAGTCGTGCGGCGCCGGTCGGCTGTCGCCGCAGCTTGCAGCAGTCTCCGTGAACTCGCATGGAACTGCGTGAACTAGCATGAGGCCGCATGAGTTCGCATGAAACCGGAGGTGATGTTCTGGCAGGGCGAAGTGTGGGGCGTTTGACCCAGTTATGTTCGAGTAAAGGGATCTGATTCCAGTGCGTTGCAATCTGGTTCGGCCGCATTGACGGTCAATCATCGGGTCGATTATGAGAGGAGGCTATTCTAGTGAAAAGAGCGGTTGTTTCATCATTAGTGGCTTTCCTGATGCTTGCGCTGATCGTACCTACCGGTTTTGCTGCAGCGAAGAAGATCAACTTCGCCATCTGGACCAAGGAGAGCGAGGCCGAAGGGGTTCTACAGGACATTGTGAAACTCACTGAGGAATTCGCGAAATCCCATCCTGGGCTGACTTTCGAGATACTCAACTACGGCGTGGAAGATCTCAGGCAGAACTACCAGTCGGCAGCGTTCGCCGGCGCGGGGCCGGATCTTCTGTGGACTGTGTCGGACCATGCGGGCCCATTCGTGGCGATGAAGCTTATCAGGCCAGTGGACGAGGTGTTCGGGACGGACTTCCTCGCTGGTTTCGCCAAGCCCGGCCTGGAGGCTGTGGAGCTCGACGGCAAGACCTGGGGTGTGCCCATCAGCGTGGGCAACCACCTGATGCTGCTGTACAATAAGAAGCTCATTGCCGCTCCGCCCAAGAACACTGATGAGATGATCAAGGTGGCAAAGGGGCTCACCCGCGACCTCAACAAAGACGGGATGCCTGACCAGTACGGCCTGGTCTACAACCTGAACGAGCCGTTCTGGCTCGCGCCTTGGCTGGGGGGTTTTGGCGGCTGGCCGCTCGACGGCACGAAGCCGACCCTGAACAATCAGGCGATGGTAGACACCCTGCAGTTCATGTACGACCTCAAGTTCGTCCACAAGATTGTGCCGCTGGAGTGCGACTACAACGCGGCCGACTCCCTTTTCAAGGAAGGAAAGGCCGCCATGCTGATCAACGGAGACTGGTCGCTCGCGGGATACCAGGCCGATGAAGTCAAGAGCAAGCTGGATCTGGGCGTGGCCCGCATTCCGATGGTCAGCAAGACCGGGCGCTGGCCGTCCCCGATGACCTCTGGCATATACTTCATGCTGCCTGAATACCTTTCTGGAGACAAGCTGCAGATCGCGAAGGAGTTCGTGCAGTACTGCACGTCCTCCGAGGCCCAGCTGATGTTCCTCAAGAAGCACAAGCGCCTGCCTGCGCTGGCCTCGGCGCTCGACAGCCCGCTGGTGACGGCTGATCCGCTCCTCAAGGGGTCCGCCGACCAGATGGTAGTGGGCAAACCGATGCCCACAGTGCCTGAGATGAGGGCTGCTTGGGATGCCATTCGACCGAACCAGGAGGCCGTGATGGCCGGCAAGATGGCCCCCAAGGATGCCGCCAAGGCCATGCAGGATGCCTGCGAGAAGCTGATTCGCGAGATGACGAAGTAGCCCCAGCGGCGTAGTGGCGTAGTGGCGTTGCGACGGTCTGGGCGCGTTTCCCCATGTGTGCCAACGTGCACAGCCCGGGCCGTCCGATTCCACTTCGGGAGGGCTCGTAATGTCAGGTGGGGGTGGTGATGGAGTTGATCCCACTGACCTGGGACATCATGTCGAGCGGGCTTCAAGAAACCGTGCGGTTTCTTGTGATAGTGGCGGCAGGGACGGCGGCTCTGGAAGGGCTGGCATATCTGGTCCTGCATCGAATGCTGAAACACAAGTATGCATTGCCGATAATGCTGATCCTCCCTGCGTTTGTGGCCGTCATGGCGCTCGTCATATACCCGTTTGGGTTCAATATCTATCTCGCGTTTAGCAACATGAGCATGTACAGGTTCAAGCAGTTCTCAGTGGGCCTTTCATGCGGAATACAGAATCTTCTGGACGTGTTCAGGCATCCGGTTCTCCAGAACGTTACCTTCATGCAGCTGCTTGGGAGGACTATGGTGTGGACGGTGGCGAACGTCTTCTTTCACGTGTTGGGCGGGCTCTTCTTGGCGATTTTGCTCAACCGCCCGATGCGGGGCAAGGCGATATACCGGACCCTTCTTGTTGTTCCGTGGGCCATACCGCAGGTCATTGCCGCCCTCGCCTGGAAGGGCGAGTTCCACTATCAATACGGGTTTGTCAACCTGGTGCTGCAGCGATTCGGTTTTCAGCCCATACAGTGGCTCTCTGATCCGAAATGGGCATTTGTTGCAGTTGTACTGGTCAACATATGGCTGGGCATCCCGTTCATGATGGTTACTATACTCGGCGGACTGCAGAGCATCTCGTCGGAGTACTATGACGCTGCTCAGATCGACGGCGCGTCCGGATGGCACCAGTTTAGGTCGATCACGATGCCGCTTCTCCAGCCGGTGCTGACGCCCGCGGTGATACTGGGCATAGTGTGGACGTTCAACAACTTCAACGTGATATACCTCATAACCAAGGGCGGCCCCATGGAAGGGACCGACATTCTTGTCACCTCGCTGTACAAAGCGGTCTTTGAGTTCTACCGCTATGGCTTCGGAGCTGCATACTCGCTGGTCATCTTCGTCTTCCTGCTGATATTCGCCGGCATTTACCTGCGAGTATCCGGAGGATTCAAGGGGGTGGGGGAGCGATGAGGCGATTCTTCCAGGGCTCGCGCGGCGATAGCCCGGCGAAACGGCTCTTGATTCACATTGTGCTGATATGCGCGTGCGCTGTGGCTGTGTACCCGTTCCTTCGCGTGGTCAGCATATCTCTCCGACCGGGTTCAGCCCTGCTCTCTACGGACCTGTCGCTGATACCTGCGGGCGCCACCTTCAACAACTACAAGACCTTGGTAATGGAAAAGGACTTCACTATCTGGCTATGGAACAGCATACTGGTATCGGTGGCAACGGTGATGGTAGGAGTGCTGCTGGCTGCGGCCGCGGCCTACGCCTTCTCGAGGTGGGCATTCCCGGGCCGGCGACAGGGGCTGTTATTCCTGCTCACAACGCAGATGCTACCCCCGGGGATGCTGCTCCTTCCCATATACGTAATGGTAGTGAGGCTGCGGCTGTTCAACACGTATACAGGTATGATCCTGAGCTACTCAGCTGGATCGGTGCCCTTCTCGATCTGGCTTCTGAAGGGTTACTACGACACCATCCCCCGGGAACTTGAGGAGGCGGCGATGGTGGACGGCGCTGGCCCGATCACGGCCTTCTACCGGATCATAGTGCCGCTTTCCACTCCCGCGCTGGCAATCGCGGGCCTGTTCAGTTTCATGACTGCCTGGAGCGAGTTCATGATGGCCAGGGTGATGCTGCAGAAGGCTGCGATGTTCACATGGCCTCTGGGTTTCCAGAAGCTCATGGACCAATTCTCCACACAATGGAACGTGTTCGCGGCGGCATCGGTGCTCGTGGCCATCCCGGCGATGCTGCTGTTCCTGTATTCGTCCAAGTGGCTCATATCCGGCCTCACTCTTGGGGGCATCAAGGAATAGGCCAGATGGGAGTCTGGTTGGAGGCAACAAGGATGGACGAGACGGGAGACGTGCCGGGGACGGGAGATGTGCCGGGGACGGGAGATGTGTTAAGGGAAAGTGGGCGGCGCAGGGCCGCCCACTACCTTTTGGGGGCGGTTATGCGGGATAAAATGGAATGTGTCTCGATTCGCGGCGTTTCTTTCTCTATCCGCCGCAATTCCCGACGATGGTTGATGTATAATACGGTGTATGGTTGTATACCGGGTCTGAGGGAAGTGCCTGCTGGGTTAAATTGGGCAAAGACCGCACGCATAAGGACCGCAAACGACATAAAGTGTATGGATCAAGACCAACAACCAACATACCCGTCACAAACACCCATCGTGTTTATCATCCCGCCCGCTCCATGCATCTATACACCCGATTATACAGCAACCATCGCCTGCTTTCCCGGCACATAGCGGAAGAAGCGTTGTGAATCGCGGCGTATCACATTACCCCAGCTCAACGCGGTTCTAGAGTCCTTGCCGTATCATCCGGGCGATATGCGAGTCGCTGAGCTGCCCAACTGTCTTGATAATCGGGCCATTGGCCCTGTAGTGTCTTAAGGGAAGCCCTTCCGCTTTCTTGAGCATCCCTTTGAGAGTCAGGTCCTCATGGGTGACCTCGACGAGTCGGACTCCGTTTCGCAGGCACACCCCTACCTTCTGGTCGTCTCTCAGCTGCTGCTTTATCTGTGCTTCTTCGTCGGGATAGGCCTGTGTCGGTCTGAAGTGTTGCTTGCCCTGGAATTCGAAGGCCACGCGGGGCGAACGGTACTCGCGGTCTAGTTCCATGCGGTATCCCGTCTGGGCATTCCTGAGCCAGTCAGGTCTGGAGTTGTCGAGGTAGTCCAGAAGATCCACAAGGACGTCCAGCCAGTTCCACATGAGCCATTGACCCAAGAAAGCCACGTTCTCCTTGTCGCTCTTGATCAGGTCAGCGATTTTCGTCTCAACGCTGACCGGCCATGTCGGGACTATCACCTTGCTCCGGCTGTGTTCGCAGCTGATGCAGGCTCCCCATCCCTTTTGGATCAGAACCCTGACGGCCCTGCTTACGCGGTTGCGGCACGTTCCAATTGCCTCTGCAAGCTCGGCGATTGAACTGAATCGTTCTTGCTGCAACGACAAGTAGACGCGGACCGCAAGCTCGGGAAGACTTTTGTCCCTGGCGAGCGCTTTCGGTACCACGCTCGCGATGTGTTGCCTGAATGACATTGAGATTCCACCTTTCCGGGGAGCCCCCGTATCGTGCCCGGCAGCATCCAGACTACTATAGGTCGAAGGCTGCCAGAATCGCCCGAATGGGCGATCTTGTCCATGGCCGTGCGCCGCGTCCAGATGCGATGGGCGAAAGGTCCCGGCGTGCTCGGGCGTGCTGGGAGCTGGGAGCTGGGAGCTGGGAGCTGGGAGCTGGGATGCTGGGATGGCAGTTCGTGAAAGCAGCGAGTCTCTGTGATAGAATAACAAGACAGTCGGTTGCATGGGATGTATTCACTACCGATACTTGGGGGATTTACTCAGCTTGATCCACGGCGACGGTAGGATGCCCATCGGATGACGCTTTTCCATAGGAGGACTTATGCAGACCATAGAAACTAGGGAACAAACTAGGGCGGGGACTGAGGCCGAGGCCAAGGTAGAGATCAAGACAGAGACAGGCGCAAAAGCAGAAGGATACATCGCCGCCGCGATCAGCCGCGAGCTTGGAGTTCCCCGCCAACACGTGGAGAGCGTGGTACGCTTGCTGGACGAGGGGAACACCATCCCGTTCCTGGCCCGTTATCGTAAGGAGCAGACTGGGGGACTGGATGAAGAGGTCTTGCGCGCCATTGAGCAGCGCGTGGAATACCTGCGGAACCTGGCGAACCGCAGGACCGAGGTCATCCGGCTCATCGATGAACAGGGCGCCTTGACGCCCCAGATCGCGCAGGCATTGGAAGCCGCCGTCACTCTTCAGCGTGTGGAGGACATATACCGCCCGTTCCGTCCAAAGCGCAGAACCCGTGCCGGCGTGGCTCGGGAGCGCGGCCTGGAGCCGCTGGCTGCCTGGCTCATGTCGCGGCCGGCGGAGGGCGATCCGCTGCAACAGGCCGCCGAATTCGTGAACCCCGACAATGGGCTGGACACGGCCGATCAGGCCCTGGCGGGGGCCCGCGACATTGTGGCGGAGACGGTAGCCGATGACCCGGAGGTGCGGGCGTGGGTGCGGCAGTGGACGGCCAGGCGCGGGGAGATCGTCGCCGAGGCTATCGATTCCGCGGCGCGCACGCCGTATGAGCAGTATTATGAGTACAGCGAGCCCGTGGCGCGCATCCGTCCTCACCGGGTGTTGGCGATCAACCGCGGCGAACAGGAGAAAGCAATCCGCGTCAAGGTAGAGGTCCAGGCTGAGCCGGTGCTGGAGTACATGCGACGCTGGTTGATGCGCGGAGGCTGCGATGGCCGCGACAGCCGGAATGGCCGCGACAGTCGCGCTGGCGCCGATGTAGCAGGCGTGGCGGGCTCAAGCCCCGCCGATGCTGAGCTTGCGCTGGCCGCGGCGGACGCCTACGCCCGTCTGCTTGCGCCGGCGGTGGAGCGGGACGTGCGCAATGCCTTGACTGAACAGGCTGACGCCCAGGCTATCCGGGTGTTCGGGGCCAACTTGAAGTCCCTGCTGCTCACGCCGCCGATTCGCGGCAGAGTGGTGATGGGCGTGGACCCCGCATACCGCACGGGCTGCAAGATCGCCGTGGTGGACGCCACAGGCAAGCTGCTGGAGGTGGCCGTGGTCTACCCAACGCCTCCCCAGAGGCGCATCGAGGAGGCGCAGCGCGTGTTGCTGGCCATGATCGACCGGCACTCGGTGGACCTGATCGCCATCGGTAACGGCACAGCATCGCGCGAGGCGGAGGCGTTCGTCGCGGGGCTGATCCCCAAATCGGCGCGTTCGCAGTCGCTGGCATATGCGATTGTGAGTGAAGCCGGCGCATCGGTCTACTCGGCATCCGCAATCGCCCGCGGCGAGTTCCCGGAGCTTGACGTGTCGGAGCGCAGTGCGGTGTCGATTGCGCGTCGACTGCAGGATCCCCTGGCCGAGCTGGTGAAGATCGAACCCAAGGCGATCGGAGTGGGGCAGTATCAGCACGATGTGGCCGAAAAGGAACTGGCTTCCGCCCTGAGCGGGGTGGTGGAATCGGCTGTGAACCGCGTGGGCGTCGACTTGAACACAGCGTCGGCCGCGCTTCTGTCGTATGTGGCCGGCTTGAGCCAAACAGTGTCCGGCAACATAGTTAAGAAACGCGATGCAGACGGCCCGTTCGTGGATCGGGCGGCTCTGAAGGCCGTCCCGCGCCTGGGCCCCAAGACCTTCGAGCAATGCGCGGGATTCCTGCGTGTTCCCGGCAGCCCCAATCCGCTGGACAATACGCCGATCCACCCGGAGTCTTACCCAATCGCGCAGCGTCTCCTGGCTGAGCTGGGGTTCTCAGTAGACGATGTGGACGATGCCGCGGGACCGCGGCGACAACAGCTTCGCGAGGCCTTGAGCCTGCTGGAGGCACGGATGGTTGGGTCGGCGGCCGGGAGCTCGACCCAGGCCATCGCCGAATGGGCCACTCGCCTGGACGTGGGGGCGCCAACGCTGCAGGATATTGTGGAGGCGCTTGAACGGCCCGGGCGGGATCCGCGCGATGAGATGCCCCAGCCGGTCCTGCGCACCGACGTGCTGACCATGGACGATGTGCACCCGGGGATGGTGCTCGAGGGCACGGTGCGGAATGTGGTCGACTTCGGCGCGTTCGTCGATATCGGAGTGCAGCAGGATGGGCTGGTGCACATCTCTGAGCTATCCGATACCTATGTGCGGCACCCGCTGGACGCCGTGAGCGTTGGCGATGTAGTTGGTGTTCGCGTAGTATCCATAGACAAGGAACGGGGTCGGATTGCGCTGTCGATGAGGTCGGCAAGGGATGAATGGGCGACAGGGGAAACAAAAGAGACAGGGGGGCAAGTACGTTGTCCAAAGCACTGAAAGACCCGGTCAGCGGGCTTAGCCATCTAGCGGGCGCTGCATTGTCCGTTGTAGGGCTTCTGGCGTTGCTGCGGGTTGGCATCGCGAACCACGACCCCTGGCAGATCGTGTCGTTCGCCATATTCGGCGGCAGCCTGATCCTGCTCTACTCCGCGAGCGCCACGTATCATCTTCTGAACGTGCCCAAGCGGGCGGAAATCGTGCTGCGCAAGCTCGATCACATAATGATCTTCGTGCTCATAGCTGGAACCTACACGCCCATTTGCCTGATCCCGTTGCGCGGCGCCGCAGGCTATGCCATGCTGGCTGTCGTGTGGTCATTGGCCATCGCAGGGGTGTTCTTCAAGGTGTTCTACCTCAACGCTCCCAGGTGGGCCTACACCGGGGTATACCTCCTCATGGGCTGGATATCTCTCTTTGTCATAGTTCCGCTTGTTCGCGCAGTTGGTTTTCGCACGCTCCTCTGGCTTCTCATCGGAGGGGTTTGCTACTCAGTCGGGGCGGTGATATACGGCCTCAAGAAGCCCAATCTGATCCCGGGATGGCTGGGTTTCCACGAGATATTCCACATCTTCATCATACTGGGCAGCCTGAGTCACTTCCGCTTCGTGCTCCTGCTTGCGTAGGGGGACGCCAACCCCTTATCGACTCCGTCCGGCGGTATACACACCCGCGTTGACTATGTCTTTCTCGACGCCACCGCATCTTTCGTCTTCAGCAGCGAGGTCATGGCTTCATCGGGGTTGCCGATGACTGCCGATAGTACCGTGGCGCTTCAGTTCGTCTCATGCCTTGCCGATATCACTAGAGAGTCCGCAAATGTATGACGGCTGGCTCAAAATGTGAGGGGAGGTTGCAGGTGGTGAAATGGTTTCGGGGCATGAAGATGACCGCCAAGATCATGTCGCTGGTGGGGGTTCTTGTGGTGATCATGATCTTCCTGGGCTGGTTTGCCATTAACAGGGTCCGATTGCTTGCAGCCGACATCGATGCTCTGGGCATGGGGTGTTTGCCGCAGATGGAGTCAGTGCTGAGAGCATCGGCGGAGGTTGTGGACATGCGGCGCAACCTGCTCCAGCACATTCTCGGGCAGGGCGGCACGGAGATGTCTTCCTGCAGGATGAGGATCGACGGAAACAGAGCTAGGTTCGAGGAGAGCGTCGAGGCGTTGCGCGCGGCGCTCAGCTCTGAACAGGCTGCGGAGCTGATGGTGAGCCTGGATGAGCACTGGTCCGGGTATGTGAAGACGGCTGAAGAGATCGTTCACCTATCCGAGCAGGACATGAAGGAAGACGCAATGCGAAGGATGCGTTTCACCGGCGGGCAGGCGGCCGAAATGGTGTCGGCGATCCTCGATGAGCTCGTGATAGTCATTGATGAAGCATCTGATGGCATCATAGTCGGGGCCAGCGACAATGTAGAGCAGAGCCGCGTACTGGCGTTGACTGTGGCCGCAGTGTTTGTGGTAGTAGGACTGACCATTGGGACTCTGACCGCTCGCGGCATCGCCAAACCCATCCGTGGGCTTGTGGCTGCCACCGCCGTGGTAGCGCAGGGCGATCTGACCCAGACGGTAGACGTGGACTCCAAGGACGAAGTGGGCATGCTTGCCCAGGCTTTCTCGGACATGCTCAGCAACTTGCGGGGAGTCGTATCGCAAGTGACTGCCGCAGCCAACGAACTGGCCATGGCCAGCGAAGAGCTGTCGGCCGGAACCGTGGAATCGGCGAACGCGGTGCAGCAGGTGTCGCACACCATGCAACAGATTGCGTCTGGGGCTGATGAGCAGAGCTCCGGAGCGGTCAGGAGTGCCCACTCAGTCGCGGAGCTTGAGGCGCATGTTTCGCGTTTGGCTTCGGGGGCTGAAACGCAGTCGGCCATTGCCCGTCAGGCCGCGCTGGCCTTCGAGTCGCTGGAGCAGTCGATTCAACAGACGCTCAGCCTGTTGGATGAGGTGCGCTCCGCAGTCGGGCGGAATGCGGACATCGCCGCGGAGGGGCGCAAGTCGGTCGATAGCATGGTGAAGAGCATAGCGCAGATTCATGATAAGACTACAGAAGCGTCTGAGAAGATCGCCGAGCTCGACAGGTACTCAGAGGAAATCGGCAAGATCGTGGACGTCATTGGAGATATTGCAGACCAGACTAACCTGCTCGCTCTGAATGCGGCGATAGAGGCTGCGCGCGCAGGCGAGCACGGTCGGGGTTTTGCGGTGGTCGCGGATGAGGTACGCAAGCTGGCTGAGAAGTCGGCCAGCGAGACCAAGACCATTGCCAGCCTGATCGACAGCGTGAGGAGCGCTACAGAACAGACGGTAGCCATGATGAAGTCGCAGGGAGACGAGGTTGAGCAGGGCCACCGTGTAGCGGAGGAGGCCGGGGCCGCGCTGGCGCAAATCACGAACGCTGCCCGCGGGTCGGCGGCGGCCATCGACAACCTTGTCGCTGTGTCGGCCGAGTCCAGGGAGGCCAGCGCACAGATGGTTGAGTCCATCCGCGAGGTGTCCAGTGTGGCGGATAGCAATACCGAGGACTCCCGCCTGGCTTTAGCGGAAGTTGCCCAAGTCAAGCAGGCTGTTGAGAGCATCGCAGCCCTGTCCCAAGAGGGCGCGGCTGCAGTGGAGGAGGTGTCGGCCTCTTCAGAGCAGATAGGAGCGTCGATCCAGGAGGTAGCCGTCTCGGCACAGGTACTGTCGCGGATGTCGGAGCAACTGCGGCAACTGGTGGCGGGCTTTAGGGTCTAGGTAGGTCTCAACAAATGCCTTAGCCCGATCAAGCAGCCAACGTCCAGGCTCTTGGTTGGATTAGCTGCCTGATAGTTCGCTCCAGTGCGATCCAACCGCTCGACGATGCTTGGAGGTTATGAGGGGCCTGCCGTAGAAGTTGCAGACCATATGCACAGACGCAACTGAAGGGGGCCAGTCTCATGAGAGTGCTTGCAGTGGGGGGAGCAGGCTATGTGGGAAGCCACGTAGTCCGCCGTCTTCTGGAGGAAGGCCACGATGTGGTGGCCCTTGATAACTTGTCCACCGGCCACGCTGAGGCTGTGGAGGCTGCGAAGCGGGCGGCCGGCGCGCGGGCAAAGGTCGGCCAGGCGGCTGACGCGCATGCCGCGGTCGGTCACGCCGAGCTGGTCGTGGGCGATGCCGGTGACCGGGCTCTTGTGTGCGATTTGCTAACCTCCCGCGACATCGATGCCGTCATGCACTTCGCCGCGGCCAGTCTGGTTGGAGAATCGATGCGGGACCCGTCCAAATACTGGAGAAACAACGTTGGGTGTGCCATCGGGCTGCTTGACGCTATGGTGGACGCAGGCGTCGACATGCTCGTCTTCTCGTCTTCGGCCGCTGTATACGGCGAGCCCGTCGAAACTCCCATCCGCGAGGATCATCCCAAGGAACCCCGAAGCACCTACGGCATGACCAAGCTGGCCATAGAGCACATGCTGGCAGGCTACCGCCACGCCCATGGCGTTCGATCCATATCCCTGCGCTACTTCAACGCAGCTGGCGCCGGCGACTTGGGGACCATGGGGGAGGCGCATAATCCCGAAACGCACCTCATCCCCATCGTGTTGCACACCGCCCTCAAGCTGCAGGAGGAGATCCAGGTGTTCGGGACTGACTACCCAACGCCAGACGGCACGTGCATGCGCGACTATATACACGTGGACGACCTGGCCGATGCGCACTTGCTGGCCATGGGGGAACTGGCCCGCGGCGCGGACACGACCGCCTACAACCTGGGCAACGGCTCGGGATTCTCAGTGCTGGAGGTGCTCGCGGCAGCCGAGCGCGTTGTGGGACGGGGCATACCCGCGAGGCACGCAGAGCGCCGCTCGGGAGACCCTGCAGTCCTAGTGGCATCGTCTGACCGGGCCAGTCAGGAACTGGGTTGGGTGCCGTGCCGTGCCTCCATCGCGGACATCATATCCTCAGCCTGGAAGTGGCACAGCGCCCACCCGCACGGCTACGCGAACGGCTGATTCGAGTTTCTTCACGGCATATCGTAACATATAGCGATTTTGTGAGGGAGGCGGCTGCGAAGCGGCATCCGTCAGTGGAGTCGCTACACTGGTGCTGGCAGGATTATCTGCGCTGATGTAGAAAGAGGCTCTCAAACCCTGCGACCGCAGGGGCCAGCCAGTCGGTCTTGCTGCAGCAGTCTTTATTCATGTTATAAACTATATAGGGTTGCCCGCGGCTCGCTCAGGGAACGAGAACGAGGAGGAGTGCACATGAGGAGTTCCTGGTGGCTGAGGCTTGCGGTTGTTTGCGTCATGGTCGTGCTGTCTGCGGGTGTGATGACGATGTCGGCTGCGGTTGTAGGCAAACTCGAGATATTCTCGTGGTGGGCTGGGGACGAGGGCCCGGCGCTCGAAGCGCTCATCCGGCTGTATGAGAAGGAGAACCCGGCGACGAAGGTCATGAACTCCACTGTGACCGGCGGATCTGGGGTCAACGCCAAGGCTGTGCTGAAGACCAGGATGCTGGGCGGAGATCCTCCCGAAACGTTCCAGGTCCACGCCGGGCAGGAGCTGATCGGGACGTGGGTCGTGGCGGACAGGATGGAGGACCTCACATGGCTGTATGAGAAGGAAGGCTGGAAGAGAGTCTTCCCAGAGGGCCTGCTCAAGCTGCTCAGCACGGATGAGGGCATCTGGTCTGTTCCGGTCAATATTCACCGATCGAACGTAATGTGGTATGTGCCGCAGAACCTGACCAAGTGGGGTGTGAAGGCCCCGACCACTTGGGCGGAGTTCCTGGCAATCGCCCCAAAGCTTTCGGCGCGGGGCATCGTCCCGCTGTCGCTGGGCGAGAACTGGACCGCCAATCATCTGTGGGAGAGTGTGGCGCTGGCAGTTCTGGGCCCGGAGAAGTGGGACGCTCTTTGGAACGGGAAGCTGTCGTTTAGGAGCCCGGAGGCCGTGGAAGTGTGGAAGACGTTCGGCGAGATCCTCAAGTACACCAACACCGACGCGTCATCTCTGTCGTGGCAGCAGGCCACGGACATGGTGGTGCGCGGCCATGCGGCATTCAACATCATGGGAGACTGGGCCGCGGGTTACATGGCCACAACGCTCAAACTCAAGCCGGGAACGGACTTCGGCTGGATGGCCTCGCCCGGCACTGGCGGCGTATTCATGATGCTGTCCGATTCCTTCGGCTTGCCGGCTGACTGCGCGGCAAGGGACAACGCCATCGCATGGCTCAAGATGTTGGGAAGCCGCGAGGGGCAGGACACGTTCAACCCGCTCAAGGGCTCGATCAGCGCCCGCATCGACTCTGACATGAACAAGTACAACGCCTATCTGCAGTCTGCTGCGCGGGACTGGAAGGTCGATGCTATTGCAGGCTCTCTTGCCCACGGGGTGGTGGCCAATGAGAGGTTCATGAACGATTTCGCGACTGTAATGGAGATCTTCCTCCAGGGCAGCAATGCGCAGGCGGCGGCCAATGCCGCTTACGCCATAGCGATTCAGTCGGGCATCGCCGCGAAGTAGGGGAAGCTGGGCTGGTCGCTGCGACCTGCGAGTTCACGTGTCGGACCAGTTGGGGCGGCCGCATCGCCGGCGGTGTGTGCCGCCCTTCCGTGAGGTGGTGCAGATGCATTCTCGGCGCGATGAACTCCTGGCCATACTCGTCATCCTGCCGACCATCGTGCTGCTCGGGGTGTTCGTGTACGGGTTCATAGGGCAAAGCGTCAGAGCGTCTATGACCGACTGGGGGCAACAGGCCGCACTTTCGCTCAAGCCTGAGCTGCACTACGTTGGTCTGGGCAACTACCGCGGTCTGTTCGCCGGATTCTTGGGCATGCGGTACCGGCAAGATCTGACCAACATGGTCTTCTTCACCGCGCTGTTCGTGGCTGTCGCCCTGGCTCTGGGTCTCGGGCTCGCTACTCTCATAGACCACCTGGTTTGGGGCGAGGCGTTCTTCAGGACAGTCTTTCTCTTTCCCATGTCGCTGTCGTTCGTGGTTACTGGGACGATCTGGCGCTGGCTGCTTCAGCCCCGCGGAGGGGTAAACATGCTGCCGTCCCTGGTCGGTCTGCCGGCAGGCCAGTTCTTGTGGCTCTCCAGCCGCGACCAGTGCCTCGTGTTCGACTGGGCCATCCTGCCTCATTATCTCCTCTGGGCGCCGGCGATTGCCCTGGCGGTGCTGGCGTGGTTCGGCAGGCGGCGGGCTGGGCAGCGCGGGCAGCGCGCCGCGGGTCGCGCCGGGCTTCGGACGGCGGTGCGGGATTGGCGCTGGCAGGCCGCCGCTGCGGCGGCGCTTGCGGCGCTTGCGGCATCGGGGGTCTCGCGGCGCTGGACGATTCTGGAGTTCACCGAGACCCACGGGTTCAACCTGGCCGTCTGGGGTGTGGTGATCGCGGCAGTGTGGCAGCAGTCGGGGTATACCATGGCTCTGTACTTGGCTGGGCTGCGGACCATTCCAGACGAATTGCGCGAGGCGGCCCGGGTGGACGGGGCGAGCAGACTCCAGATCTACAGGTACATCGAGCTCCCCATGCTCACCCCGATCACCGTCAGCGCAGTGGTCATCCTTGGCCACATCGCTCTTAAGATCTTCGACCTGATCTTCGCCATGGCGGGGCCCGATCATGCCCCGACCAGCGTCCCGGCGATCAGCATGTTCCTGAAGACCTTCCGGGGAAACGAATTCGCCGTGGGTTCGTCCATAGGCGTGGTTCTGCTGATGTTGGTGTCGCTCCTGATCATCCCGTACGTGTCTACGTCTTATGGGAGAGGGGGCGACAGGTGATGCAGGTGAAGGGCGCCGGCCGCATATTCGTGCACGCGCTCGCGGTCTTGCTGGCCGTGGCCTACCTGATACCCGTATACATGACCATCATCACTAGTCTGAAGGCGCCCGCGGAGATCAGCCACTTCTCGGCGTGGTCTGTGCCACATACACCCAACTGGGAGAGCTACTCCATCGCCTTCCGCAAGTTCGCTCCATGCCTCAAGAACAGCTTCATTCTGGCGATCGCAGCCACCCTGCTCTCGGCAGCGATGGGCGCGGTGAACGGCTACGTGCTGTCCAAGTATCCGTTTCCGGGGTCGCGTGTGGTGATGCCGGTCATAGTGTTCGGCATGTTCATACCCTACCAGTCCATCCTGGTGCCGCTGTTCCAGTTCCTGCAGAGTATTCGGCTCTACGGCGGTCTGCCCGGGCTGATCCTGGTGCACGTTGTGTACGGCCTGCCCATAACGACTTTGCTGTTCAGGAGTTTCTATGCCGAGATACCCGATGAACTGCTGGGCGCCGCCAGGATCGACGGCGCCGGCTTCTACGGTATCTTTCGCCACCTCATAATCCCCCTGTCCGGTCCTCCGTTTCTGATCGTAGGCATCTGGCAATTCACGCAGATATGGAACGAGTTCCTGTTCGCGGTCACGCTGGTCAGGCCGAGCGCCCAACCGATCACTGTCGCCCTGGCGAACCTCGCTGGCGGGCAGGCGGTGTCATGGAACCTGCCGATGGCAGGCTCAGTGCTGGCGGCGCTTCCAACAGCGGCGATCTACGTGTTCCTCGGGAGATACTTCGTTCGCGGCCTGCTGGCAGGGGCGTTGAAAGGGTAGAGGCAGGGCCGAGGAGGAATCGAATCCGCCTGGCCGGGTTGAGCCAGGCCAGGCGGATTTGTGCATTCTTCGTTCACGAGCGCGTGTTTCTATGATACCTGCATTACCTCGACATCATCGGGCACCATGAGCGCCGCTTCGGTCGCAGCAATCACGTCCTCAACCGTCACTCCCGGGGCGACTTCCCGCAGCACAAGTCCGCTCGGCGTGAACTCGATGACGCCCATATCCGTGACGAGCAGGTCCACTTCTTTCGCCGCCGTCAGAGGCAGTGTGCACTTCTTGAGGATCTTGGACTTGCCGTCTTTGGTTCGGTGTTCCATGGCCACGATGACTCGCTTGGCTCCAACCACCAGGTCCATTGCGCCTCCCATGCCGAACACTCTGCCGGGGGTGGCCCAGTTGGCCAGGTTTCCTTCCTCGTCGACTTGCAGGCCGCCCAGGACGGTAGCGTCCACATGCCCGCCGCGGATGATGGCGAATGACATAGCAGAGTCGAAGAACGCGCCGCCGGGGTTGATCGACACGAGCTGCCCGCCTGCGTTCACGATGTCAGGATCTTCTTCTCCCTGCGCGGGCGGATTGCCGAGGCCGACAAACCCGTTTTCCGACTGAAGTACGATTCGCACATCTTGCGGAAGGTGATTTGCGACCCGAGTCGGCAGGCCGATGCCCAGATTCACCACGTGGCCATCCTTGAGTTCCTTGGCTACGCGCTTCACGATGAGTTCGCGCGGATCCATGGCAGTCACCTCAGCTCACCTCCACTACCGCGTCGACTACGACGCCCGGTGTCATAACATGATCCGGATCGATCTCGCCGATCGGCTGGACCCGCGAGGCCTGCGCCACAACGTAATCGGCCGCCATGGCCATGAGCGGGTTGAAGTTCCGGGCTGACTTCCGGTAGACCAGATTGCCTGTATGGTCGGCAAGGCTGGCATTGATCAGGGCCACATCGGCCCTCAAAGGGAGTTCTACGAGATAGACGCGTCCGCCCATCTCGATCTTCATCTTCCCTTCCTCAACGATGGTGCCAACGCCAGTGGGTGTCAGTACGCCGCCAAGCCCTGAACCGCCTGCTCGGATCCTCTCCGCCAGAGTACCCTGAGGCGCCAGTTCTACATCAATGGCCCCTTCGAGCTTCTGGGCGATGGCAGTGGGGTTGAGACCCATGTAGGAGCATACCACTCTCTTGATCTGCCCGGCCGCGAAAAGTCTTCCGTATCCCCGATCCGGCATGGCGGTGTCGTTCGCGATCAATGTAAGATTGCGAACTCCGCGCCGGATGATCTCGTCGACAAGCGCTTCCGGGCATCCGGTTCCGAGAAAACCGCCGACCATGATGGTCATCCCATCAGTCAGCCCTGCGAGCGCATCATTGATGGTTTTGAGTTTCGTCACGCCGACTCGTCACCTCCGCTATGTCGTGAGTTTGAGAATGGGATCAAGCTATCACCAGTGCGACTATGCTCAGAACGATTCCGCTCCAGATTAGGACGAGCGTGGTGTATCCCATGATGTCGCGGGCTTTGAGGTTGGCCAAGCCCAGGAGGGGCAGGGCCCAGAATGGCTGAATCATGTTGGTCCACTGATCGCCCCAGGCAACCATCATCGCGGCCTTGACTGGTTCCTGGCCTATCATCTGAGACGCCTGAACGGTGATTGAGCCTTGAGCGGCCCACTGTCCGCCTCCGGACGGAATGAACATGTTGAGCAGGCCAGCGGCCCAGAATTGGAGCATGTAGAATGTTCGCGTGGTGGAGATGGCCACGAACCATCCGGCGATCACAGACGCCAGCCCAGTGCCCATCATAAGGCCCTGGATACCCCCATACAGTGGGAACTGCAGGGCGATGCCGCCAGCGCCCTTTATCGCTTTGTTCACCGCGCGGGCGTAGTTGATCGGGCGCTCGTGCAGGATGATCCCGAGGAACAGGAAGATGCCGATTACCAGGTTGAGGTCGAGTGTGAACCCCTTCTGGATGAAGTAGTTGACCAGGTAGGTCACGCCCATAGCCGCAAAGATGTAGTTTATGACGCGTGAGTTCTCGATGCGCTGAGCCCACGTGTCCATCTGGACGTTCTTGCGTTCTGCCTCCTCCTGCTTCTCCTCTTCCTCTAGACGCCCGATGGCCTCCTTCGACAGCGGCCTAGCCTTATCGCGGGACGGGATGGCCATGGCCAGCAATGCCGCCACGCTTACAATCAGGAACATGGCCGGCCAGATGTTCCAGGACGCGAACATGGTCTGGGTCACGGGGATGACCTGCCCGGTCAGCTTCTCAATGTGGTTGGCCGGGTTGCCTGCCGTTGCGATGGTCAGGGGGGTGGAACCTGATATGCCCATGTGCCATGTGAGGAAACCGGCGTACGCTGCGGCGATGAGCAATGGATAATCCACGTCCTCCACTCGCTTTGCGATTTCCACTGCCAGCAAGCCGCCTACAATGAGGCCGAACCCCCACTGGAGCCAGGAGCAGAGTCCGGCGACGAGCGCCACCAGAAACACGGCCTTGGCCGGAGTATTGGCTATCCGCGCGATACTTGCGAGCAACCTCTTTACCGGTGGGGCAAGGGCCAGGCTGTGCCCTGTTACTAGGATCAGAGTCATCTGCATGGCAAACGCGAGTATGCCCCAGATGCCGCCCCACCAGGCGTTAATCGTTCCCATGAAGCCTGCATCGGTAAAGATCAGGGCCAATACAAACGAGATGAACGTGAGTATTATCGCGAACAGGTACGCATCGGGCAGATACTTCTCCATCACCCTGGTGAAGAACTCGCCCATTTTCCGAATCATGTGAACACCTCCGTCATGTTTCGCTGCGATCCACCCCTAAACGGTAAAGCAAGACGCATGCCATGGGTGTTCCGGGATGTGTCGGGGAGAAGCCACAGATAGGCGGCTCATGAAGAAACGGAGGAGACGCTGCTTGAGCAGGGATTTGACAACGGCTTGCCACTGCGTCACGCAGACGGCCACGGGCGGGGGCACGGGTTGACAGGACAGAAGTCGGGTCTTCGGCTGACGGGCGCGAAATACGTTTCGCACTTTTGCGCACCGGTGCGAAATCACATTCGCAGTTATGCGGGTTCACACACCACTGGTTCAGAGACCGTACCGCTTTATCTTCAACTGCAACGAACGCCGGGAGATGCTGAGGTATTCCGCGGCCCTGGTGCGGTTTCCGTTGAAGATCTGGAGGGCTTCAAGTATTCGCGCCCGTTCCGTTTCGGCGAAGGCGCGGCGCTTCGATTCCTTCAGCGAGATAGGCGCATCGATGGGCGAGTCATCGCCGGCGAACTCAGTAGCCCCGGCGAACTCCTCCGGAAAGATCCAGCTGGGCAAGTTGTGCGGAGCAACGACATCATCGTCGCAGAGCAGCGCGACATGCTGCATTGCGTTCTTCAGTTCGCGTACGTTTCCCGGCCAGTCGTAGGCCACGAGAGCGCACGTTGTCGCCTCGCCTAGCATCGGTGTGGGCTTGCCCGCGTTGGAACAGAATTCATGCAGGAGATGGCTGGCGAGCACGAGGATATCGTCTTTCCTCTCACGGAGCGGAGGGATGGACATCGTGATCACGGCCAAGCGGAAATACAGGTCCTGGCGGAACCGGCCTTCTTTGACTTCGTCTCTGAGGTCCCTATTGCTGGCGGCCACTATCCGGACGTCCACCGGGATCCTGCAGGTGCCGCCCAGCCGCTCGATGACCTTCTCCTCGGCTACTCTTAGTATTTTGGGCTGCATGGCCAGAGGGAGGTCGCCCACCTCGTCTAGGAAGAGCGTGCCCCCGTCCGCGATCTCGAATCTGCCGGGTTTGCGCTTGCGAGCGCCCGAGAACGCTCCCTGCTCATATCCGAACAGCTCGCTTTCGAGCAGACTCTCGGGCAGGGCGGCGCAGTTCACTGGTACGAAGGGCCCATCCTTGCGCGGCGAACCGTAGTGTATGGCCCTTGCCACAAGCTCCTTACCGGTGCCGCTTTCCCCCTGCACCAGGATGGAGGCATCGCTTGCGGACACTCTCTCGGCTATGGCGAATACCCTGAGCATTCCAGGAGAGACGGTGATCATGTCGCGCAGGCGAAACGTGTCTTCAAGGCCTTGACTGAGCCGGTGCGCTTCCTTCAACATTCTGGAGCATCGGAGGGCGGACTGAATGGTCAGCCTGAGGTCGTCCATGTCGAAAGGCTTGGTGATGTAGTCGTGAGCCCCGAGCTTCATAGCCTCCACCGCCGTCTTGATCTCCCCGAATGCCGTCATGACAATGACGGGCCCGCCGAAACCATACCTTCTGGCGGCCTGAAGCGTGGCTATGCCATCCGCGCCGGGCAGGCGCAGGTCCAGCATGATGAGGTCCACGTGCAGGCTACGAAGTATTTCCAGGGCCCGCTCTCCGGAGGAGGCTGCTACGATCTCGTAGTCTGCCGAGAATGCCTGGCTGAACAGCCATGCCATGTTGGGTTCATCGTCGACCACTAGTATTCTGTCGGGGTTCAGCGCTTCTCACCTCGATTCTCGGCGACAACCGGAAGCTTGACAGTGAACGTGGAACCTTTCCCGGTTTCGGACTCGAACTCCACAAACCCTTGGTGATTGTAGATGATGCGCTGGACCAGGGGCAGCCCGAGGCCCGTCCCGCTTTCCTTTGTGGTGAAGAACATATCGAATACATGGTCTCGCAGCTTTGGAGGGATTCCTGCGCCGGTGTCGGCAACTGCGATCTGGACGTAGCTAGCCCCAGGCCTGGCGCCGGGCTTCCACGTTACTTCTACGCGCAGAACGCCCCCTGCCGCCATAGCCTGGACTCCATTGAGAAGCAGGTTGAGCAGAGCCTGAGTGAGATGGTCGCCATCGCAGCAGAGCGGAGGAACATCCCTTGGGCAGCTGCACTCGATGTCTATGCCCATCTCGCGACAGTACTCGGAGATGAGGTTGCAGGCTCTCTCAACCACTTGCCGGATGTCTGTGGCGACCATGTGCGGCTGCGAGTACCGGGAGAACCTGAGAAGCGATTCGACTGTGCCGTTGATCCTGTCCATCTCGGCGGCGGCCACTTGAGAGAACTGCTCCAGAAACTCGCGGTCGTCCAGCCTTGCCGGGACCAAGCTCACAGCGCCCTTCAGCACGGCCAGCGGATTCCTGATCTCATGAGCCACAGCCGCGGCCAGTTCGCCTACTGCCGCAAGGCGCTCGGCTCGCTCCAGCCTTTCCTCGTTGGCGTGCGCCTCCTTGAGATTCTCCAGTATGATGATGTGACCGCTGGCTGTCGTGGGCCCAAGCGCCGGCGCCGGCCACTCAGCCCGCGTGGATACCATGGTGATGCAACGGTCGCCCTCGCGCGTCTTGACAGTGACGTTCACAAAGCGATTGAGAGACCCATCAGCGAATTCGTCCAGGGCTGCCCGGGGGTCGATGCCCAGACTCTGTAGGACGCCGCGGATGTCGCGCGAGACGAGAGACGCGGGCGTCAGGCCCAGAATATCCTGTATTCCTCTGGAGACGAAGGTGATGCGATCGCAGGCATCGGAGAGTACGACTGCGAGACTGAGTGTGTTGAGAAACAGTTCAAGGTAGCATTTGAGCTGCGCCACCTTATGCGCTATCTGCGAGTCCGCCGATTGCGGGGTGGGTGACTGTGGGGCCATTGCCGACGAAACGCTGTCGGAGCGCGGTCGGCCCAGCAAGAGGACTTTGGACGCAAAGAGCAGTATCCCGGTGAGGCCCAACAGAGGTTCGGTTTCGGGAGAGAAGAACAGCTTGCCCGCGCCCAGCTGGATCTGGGCGTAGATGTCTTCGAGAGCCTCGTTGGCCCACACGAAGCCTATGGCCTTGCCTTGCCTGATCAGCGGGCGCATGCAGTTCATGATCTCGCCTCGAACCATCGACCCCACCGCGACCGTCTCTTTGCTCGTCTCCATCGCCTGCCAGCCCAGGTGATCAGTGCCTAGATCGGCGCCGACTTTTGAGTCGAAGTCGCAACTGGGGCCGTAGGTGAGAATGGCCCGAAGATCGCGCGAGTAGTAGCCTACGCCAACGCCTGGGAAGGCGGCAGCGATCTGATCGGTGAAAGGCGCCAGGCACTTGTTGAGAATGCGGATCCTATCAAGCCTGGGAGCAATGACAGCAGAGCGTCCCGCCACCGACAGCAGCGCATCGTCGAAGTCGCCCTCCAAGTGCAGGTCAAGCAGCTTAGTGATTCCGAAGAGCTTGCCGCTCTTCTCTTCGATCAACGCTGCCTCGGCCTTCTGGAAGAGGAGATATCGAGACTTCACGGGCATTCCCTCCAAGCCGGAATTCAACACCTGGATGTGCAGCAGTCTTCTACAGAGCGGGGAGGAGTCCTTCTGGGGCAAGAGGTAGGCGTTCAGGCCGCGTGAGCTTCTATACCCAGGCCTGTCCATGGAATCGGGCAATGTATAGGACGATGCTTGGAGGTTATGTGGGCAGCCACGTAGTCCATCGTCTGCTGGAGGAAGGCCGCAACGTGGCTGGTCCTTGACAACCTATCCACCGGCCATGCGGAGGTTGTGGAGGCGGCGGGCGGCTGACGCCGGCGCGCGGCTGACGCCGGCGCGCGGACATCTGTTGCATTGGATATACTCGAGCCGTGCAGACGAAAACGCCAATGGGAGGAGCGACATGTAATGGCGGCAACCGATGCGGATCCCGAAGCTGCAGTGACCAAAAGGTACCGTGGACTTCGTAGTGCCGATGGCGTATACCACAAGTACCCGGGAGTTCGTAGGCCAGATCAAGAAGGCTGTGGAAACGCCGCCGGGCGGGAGGGCTTTGGCTGGTGTTGGGGTCTATCGTATGATGGACAATCCCGCGTATTACATAGAGAAAATCGAGTCTGCGAGGGAACTTGAGACACCCGGAGTAGTCTTGTTTTCGTACGATTCTATCAAGGATAGGACAGATTACTGGGAAGCACTGGCCAGTGGCCCCTTCAATCAATGGGTAGCAGTCCCGAGAATGACTCGTTGGGTTACTGCTCGATGAAACACAAGCCAGAAGCCCGGGCGGCGATGTGGCTTGCCAGATCGTCGAGACGATATTGGAATTGAGCCCGTTTCTCCATGATGCTCAGGTCCAGGCATATGGCGACTCGGCCGGTTGTGACGAGGCGGGACTCCGGGCTTTCGCAGATAAGAACATCCATGTTGAGAAAAGCACAAAAGGTGTCCTTTCAACGATGACGGATTTTGGAGGAGTTTGGCACGCCGTATCGTAACACCTAACACAGACGGTTACCACCCTTATGGAGAGGAGCATTATCATGGCGGATGCCCTGACGGAACTATCGGAGCTTATTGCCCACGGACTTCCCGCTCCTGAAGGCGGCGCACGGCCTCTTCTGCATGCTCTGTTCGGCGGACGCTACCACCAGCGCTTTTCGAGCCAGGCGGCCACGCGCGACCCCCTGACTCTGAGCGTTGACGTTCCATTTGCCGGCCTCATCCACCCCGACAACCCAGTTTCCGGCGCCTATGGTGGCGCCAGCCTAGTTTGGTTTCCTAGCGAGGATGGCGGATCAATTCTCACGTTCGTTGTGGGCACGGCTGGTCTTTCGCCAGACGAAGGCCTCCTGAGCCGGCCGGGCCATCGTCGAAGGGTGCGAGCTCTCCGCCATCACCTGGCCCAAGAGGGGGTCTGGGCGTGGGCCAAGCCTGATCCAACGGCCCTGGGGATTACCGTCCCCGGTTTCGTGAATCGCCGTCTGCCCGACTTCAAGAAGGCTCTGAAGAGGTATGCCGGCGAGATCTATGCCATTGCAGAGGTGCCAAAGAGCGATCCCAAGGCGGCCCGCCGTGTCACGCAGGCCTTCTTCGATCTGTACGCGTTCGAGCGGGGCTGGATTGCACTCCGGGAATTCGAGTCGGAATACCGCGAACTCATTGATGCTCTCAGGGCCGATCTGTTCACCCGCACCCAAGAATGTGAGGTAAACCGACTGCTGCAGGAACGGCGCTTCGTCATTCTTCAAGGACCTCCGGGTACCGGCAAGACTCGCATGGCTGAGCAGATCAAACGCGATTTCTTCGACGACCATGGGACAACCGTTCAGTTCCATCCCGCAGTCACCTACGAGGACTTCATCATTGGCCTCTCGCCGGGCACCAGTGACAAGTCACTCCATTTCAATGTGCGTCCCGGTTGGCTTGTCGAGGCGGCCCTATCAGCTCAGGAGAAGCCCTTTCTTCTGGTCATTGATGAGATCAACCGGGCCGATCTTGGCAAGGTTCTTGGCGAAGCCATCTACCTCTTTGAAGTGGGCGAAGAGGCGAGTCGCGTTGTGCAGTTGCCCTATGCAGTAAACGGAAGCACCTCCTTCACATTGCCGCCTAACTTACATATTCTGGGTACGATGAACACTGCCGACCGGTCCATCGCCCCTATCGACCTGGCGATTCGGCGGCGTTTTTCGTTCGTGAACCTCCCTCCCGACCCCGAAGTGATCAAGGCGAACAGCTGCGAAACAGGTGTCACGGCTTTCGCTGTGCTCCAAGATGTGTTTACCGAACATGCTCCCGACGAAGCGCTAGACCTTCTTCCTGGGCAAAGCTTCTTCCTGGCCAAAACCCAGCACGAACTGCAGCGGCGCTTCCAATTCGAGTTGCTCCCGTTACTCGACGAGTACCTGCGAGGAGGGCTGGTGGCCTCGTTCGGTTCAGAACTGCAGGGCATTCGCGATCAGATTGAAGGGTTTGTGCATCATGGCGTGTGGTTCGAGTAGGCGGACTGTGCCTCAACAGCTCACTCTGTATACGGCGGTCGATAGCGGTCCGCCCATCAAGCTTTCGCCACAACCCTTCGCTCCATCACAGCGTGGTGGCGGCTGGGGAACCTTTGCGGACTCCTTCCTCCGCTTCAACGAGGAGGCATTGTCTGCTGTCGATGTGACAGCCGAAGCT
This sequence comes from Firmicutes bacterium UBA5389, assembly GCA_002409965.1. GTDB lineage: Bacteria > Bacillota > DTU025 > DTU025 > DTU025 > UBA5389. The sequence goes on along the minus strand of DHON01000016.1, from coordinate 65,268 downwards.
CGATCCGACTCATCAGGCTTCACTCTCCAGCTTCGGCCGGGCGGGCGTACCGGCGCCATCCCCCTTCGCTCTGGGCAGACGGGCAACGTCGCAGGCGGTCTGGTGGTCCAGCCTCGATTTGGATGGTCGGGGGTAGGGCGAGTACTCGCAGAGACGGGTTGGCCAGCACTGCCTGAGTTTCATGAACTGCCGATGGTGCCTGGCAGTGGCCGAGAGGTGCCGCCGTGGGTATTGGCAGGCCCCGTCCTCCTGCGTCTCGGGGCTCTGTTGAGCCAAATGCGCCGGGGCTACCAGGAGTGCGAGGAGACCCTGACGCGCCCCCGAGGACGGATTCTGTGGCGCCGCTACATAAGCGAATCGCTGACCCAAGGCCATTGGGAGCAGCTGCCCTGCCGCTTTCCTGACCTCGGACATGACACGCTGTTGCGCCAGCACATTCGTTGGGCCCTGGAGAGACTGCGCACAGACTTGATCCGCGTCGGGCAGGCAGACCTGGTTGCCGTAAGCCTTGCCCAGCTGTCACAGCGACTCCTTGCCACATTGGCCGGTGTCACTCCTCGGCGTCCCCGTCGCCATGACCTAGAACGCTGGGCTCGTGTCGGCCTGCTCGACGGCGCCACATACAGAGGTTTGGAGGCGTTGGCCTGGGTTGAGGAAGAGCGAGGTCTTGGTGGCGGACGCGAGCTTGACGGCCTTGCTTGGTCGCTTTCGCTGAGTGGGCTGTGGGAGGCGTACGTTGAGGGTGTCGCTCGCCGTGAAGCAGCCCTGACCGGAGGCGAAGTAAGGGTCGCCCGCTTGGGCGAGACTACGGTGCCACTCGCGTGGTCCGATCCGATGCATCGTTCCCTTGGCCACCTAGCCCCCGACATCATCGTGCGTCGAGGGCGCTGGGTTCACATTATGGACGCCAAGTACAAAGCCCACCTTGCCGAGCTCGACCATGTGGGTTGGCGCCGTTTCGCAGAGGAGACCCGGGCGGCACACCGAGCCGATCTCCATCAGATCTTGGCCTATGCTTCCCTATATGAGGCAGAGGAGATCACTGCAACCTTAGTCTACCCTTTGCGGCATGAGACATGGGTTACGCTTGCAAGGCAACACCGCGACCGGGCCTCTGCGGAGTTGGTTCATGGAGGCAGGCGGGTGCTCTTGGTGTTGCGGGGATTGCCCTTTGGGACCAGGACGTAGGTCGTGCACTCTACCGGCGTCTTGTCGCAGACGGCTATACTATGGCTGGGGTTGGCATGCCGGAAGAGAAATCAGCCGGCCATGCGTGCGAAGAATAGAAGGTCTTGTCGTATTGCGCGAAGAATCCTACATAACGCGGATTGTTATTCTATCCACGGAGGGATCGAGATGCTCGTCCTAACACGGAAGTCCAAACAGAGCATAATGATAGGCGATGGTATCGAGGTGACTGTGGTGGAGATCCGTGGGGACGCAGTGAGGATCGCCATCGACGCTCCCCGCGAGATACCCGTTCACCGCAAAGAGGTGTATGAAGAGATCCAGCGCGAGAACCGGGAGGCATCGGCTGTGTCGGTGGAGGACGCCGCCGCAATCGACAAGCTTCTAGGCGGCTAGCTGGGTTTCAGTAGGGCATAGGGTATAGCCGCGGCGCAAAGGCCGTGTGGGCAGACGGGCGGACTCCCCGACAAGATGGGGGAGGACCGCCCGTCTGCTCACGCTTCCGGACGACCGCCGGGATTCTTGCCGCTCAGTCTAAACTCTGGCCCGCGTCTGCCGATGAATGTGTCAGGGAATGAATGTGCATTTTGGATCGCACCGTCTTTTGTGGCCTGGGCAATGGAGTGGACCAGGCTTGCTCACATATCTGGAAGCCGACAACATGGAGGTGTAACCTGTGTGTCCTGAGAGCAAGGTTAATTCGATATCCGGGATCGACATGAACGTGTCTAGAGCCGCCTGGGAATGGCAGATGGAGAAGAGCTCCGCCGACATTCGAAACCAGGTTCGGCGGGCCAACCGTGCCCTCGAAGCCGTGGATGTCCAGGCCAAGTTCTCTATCCACGAGGGCACCGGCGAGATCATGGTCAAGCTGGAGGATATCAACACCGGCGAAGTAATCCGGGAGATACCCCCGGAGAAGCTGCTCGACCTCGTCGCCAAGATGCAGGAGATGGCCCGAGGGTGATCAGGGACGATTACAGATGGACAGCATTACGGAGGTGAGGGAACGTGGCTGATAGGTTGCGTATGTCCGGGATTTCTACAGGTTACGACACCGCTCAACTCATAGAGCAGCTCATGGCGGTGGAGCGCAGGCCCGTGCTGTTGATGCAGCAACGGCAGAATGCGATAAAGACCAGGTCCGATGCGTGGCGCGATGTGGGGATGAGGCTGTCGACGCTGAAGTCGAGGGCGGCATCGCTCAAGTCCGCATCGGTATTCAACGTCAAGTCCGCTGCGTCCTCGGCGGACAAGATAGTGTCGGCCAGCGCGAACTCGACCGCGACCACCGGCACGTACAAGGTGTGGGTGGACCGTTTGGCCACATCTACCAGGGCCGCTGGCGCGAGCGAGCTCGGTCGCGGCCTCGATATGCAGGAGAAGCTTGCTGATGCGGGGTTCTCGATTACGCCCACTGCGGGCACGTTCACCATCAATGGAGTGCAGATCAGGATCGACGCCGACACCGTTATGAGCGATGGTGTGGACGATGCCAGCTCCAACTCGGTTTTTGGCTTGATTAACAACTCGGCCGCCGGCGTCACCGCGAGCGTGGTCGGGAACCGCATGAAGCTGACGGCCAATGACGGACTCAGCCCGGTCATTGTGGGCAGCGGCGGCGACACGAGCAATTTCCTCACGGCGGCGCGTCTGCTCGGGGCGGCCAGCGGCACCACGATCACCAGCCAGGGCAGCCTGGGAGTGGCCAAAACTACTGTGGCTCTCACCGGCGCCAGGTTGGGCGCGACGATCCAGAGCTCGGTCCTGGGCGGGGTGGCCGAAGGCGAGACGGCCGGACGGCTCGCGACCGCGCTCGAAGGCATCGAGACTGTAACCTTCACTTATCAGGGCGCCCAGTACACCACTGAGGCTCTGGTCGCCGGCGACGACATGGCCGCGGTTGCTGCCGACCTTGAGGCCAAGATGAACGCCGCCGCCGGGCTGACCGATGGAACCATCCGGGTGCGCCTCAGCGGCCTGGAGGAAGGCGCGAACGACCGGTTCGTGATAACGGATACGGCCACGCCGAAGGGCTCCGCTGAGAACACAATCACCATCGGAGCGGGCGAAGGCGACTCGCCGGCCGCGCTGAAACTGGGCGCTTCCGATGGGGCGACGAACAAGGGTATGTTCAAGATTAACGGCGTGGCGATCGAGTATGACCGCACACGCGATGCCGTGAAAGACATAATCAACAGGATCAACATGTCCAGGGCCGATGTGAGCGCGTCTTACGACTCACTGAACGACAAGATCGTCTTGACGGCCAAGTACACCGGCGAAGTCGCCATCTCTACTGAGGACGTGGGCGGCAGTTTCCTGGCCGCGGCAGGCCTGCCCGGAGCTGCGCAGCAGTACGGCGTGAATGCATTGTTCCGTGTGGAAGGGCTCGATGGCGGGGGGCAGCTTTCGTCGGCGTCCAACACGGTGACGGGCATCATCGGCAATGTGACGCTCACGTTGAAGGATGTGAGCGAAGACCCGGCCACGATCACCATCTCGCAGAATGTAGACTCGGCCTATAGCGAGATCAAGGCGTTTGTGGACCAATATAACTCGGTGATGGACCTGATTGCTACGCAGACGGCTTACGACAAGGACAAGAAGATTGCCGGCTCGCTGCAGGGCGATGGGGCCGCGCGCACCATCCAGCAATCGCTCAGGCGTCTCACCATGACAGCTGTCGACGGGCTGCCCCAGGGGCCCGACTCTCTCTTGGCCATCGGTATATCCACAGGCGCTGCGGGGCAGGGCGACTGGAAATCGGCGCATCTCAAGATAGATGACACGAAGCTTAGGCAGCTTCTGGCCGAAGACCCGGACGCGGTGGCGAAGGTATTCTCGGACAAGGATAGCGGCATCGCGGTGAAGTTCGAATCGTATCTGGGCGAGTTGACCCGGGGCGTTACCGGCACTCTGGCACAGTCCCAGAAGATCATGACCGACCAGATTAAGTCGGTTGATCGGCGGATTGCCGATGTGGAACGGCGCCTCGACAAGAGAAGAGAGAGGCTGATACAGCAGTTCACCCAGATGGAGAAGGCGCTCTCCTCCATGCAGCAGCAGCAGGCCTGGATGAACGCGCAGTTTAGCTCCATGCAGATGTAGCGCTCTAGGGGGGAGCGAAAGGATGATAGACTCATGATGGCCACACCCTGCAACAGGTACATGGAGATGCAGGTTCAGACTGCGCCTGCGGAGAACCTGGTGTTGATGTTGTACGACGGGGCCTTGAGGTTTGCGCGCCAGGCCCAGGTTGACCTGGCCGAAGGTAGGATGCAGGATGTCCACAACAACCTCACCCGGGCTCAGGACATCCTGGGCGAGTTGATGGGTTCGCTGAACATGGATGCAGGCGAGGTTGCCCAGAACCTGTTTAGGCTGTACGAGTTCATGCAGTACCGTCTGGTGACGGCCAACGTGAGGAAGTCCGCGGAGCCCATCGCCGATGTTGTGCAGATGCTCGGGGAACTCAGGGCAACGTGGTCAGAGGCCATACGCGAGGCTCGCGGGAGCGTGGCCAGAAGCGGGGGGCAGTGATTGACTTGGGGCGCAACGAACACGGCATAGAGCTGCGCGAGCTTTCGGAGCGCATACACAGTTGCCGCGCGGACGAACTCGACTATTATCGTAGCATTCTTGACCTGTCGCGCGCTCAGCGCGCCGCGATTGTCGAAGGCGATACCGATGCGCTTGCTCGGGCGACCGAGGAGAAAACCCGTCTGATGTCGGTGATTGACGCAATAGGCTTGAAGATAGCGAGCCTGATGGATGAGACCGCCTGCATCGCGGGCGCACGTTCGCACGCGTGTGTCCACCGCGACCACGTTGCTACGACCGCTGCGACCTCTGCGGTGCCAGCCGCGGGCTGCGGTCTCAACGCCCGGATAGTCGGCGTGATGGCCGGGATTCTGGAAGCGGAGTGCGCTAATCAGGAGCTTTTGGAGCAGGCGATAAGCGGTGTGAGCGAAGAGCTGAAGCAGATAGACGCCGGCGGCAAAGCTGTCCGGGCCTACTGGGGGCGGGGAGGCCAACCAACGTCGACAACGGGGGCGATCGACGACAACGCCTAAGTAGCAGATTGCCGGCATGGTACGTTGGAGCATGAATTGGGAAGGAAATCCGATGAAGTCTGAAGAAGGACCAAGTGATAGGCACAATGATGACGGATTCGGGGGCTGGCGTATTGGTCACTGCTACTTCTGGCGATGGCCCGTCCTGCTGCGGGCGCGTGTTGATCGTAGATGACGAAGTGAATATGCAGGTGGTGCTGTCGGAGGCCTTTGAGGATGAGGGCCACAGCGTCAGCGCCGCTTCAAATGGAGCGGAGGCTATCGCGGCCATTGCGGCCCATGATTTCGATATTCTGATTCTCGACCTCAAGCTCCCTGATATGACGGGCATAGACGTGTTCCGGCGGGCCAGGGAGATACGGCCGGGCATTCTCGCGATAATGATAACTGCATATTCGTCCATCGACACAGCCATCACGGCCATGAAGATGGGCGCCTACGACTACATAACTAAGCCGTTCAATGTGGAGAAACTGCTGATGGTGGCGGGCAACGCCATCGAGGGGACGATTCTCTCCAGGGCGGGCCGACTCCATGGACCAAATGGCGCAGTCAACGGGACGGTCGACGGCGCCGCTGACACTGACGCCGCCGCTGGCGCATCTGCGCCTGCGCCTGCGCGTGAGGGCTGGATGCTCTCATGGGCCGACCCCGCCGCAGAGGATCAGGAGTTCGGAGGAGTTGTAGGCTCGTCTCCCAAGATGAAGCAACTTCTCGACATTTCTCGCAACATCGCGCCCACCAACGCTACAGTTCTGATATACGGCGAAAGCGGCACAGGCAAGGAACTTGTGGCGAGCTACATCCACAAGAAGAGCCTTCGGTCGCGCAAGCCCTTCATCAGGGTCAGTTGCGCGGCCATACCCGAAACTCTGCTCGAGTCGGAGTTGTTCGGCCACGAGAAGGGGGCTTTCACCCACGCTATCTCCCGCCGTCTGGGCAGATTCGAGCTAGCGCACACCGGTACGATATTCCTTGACGAGGTGGGGGAGATGTCCCCTGCCATGCAGGCCAAGCTGCTCCGGGTGCTGCAGGAGAAGGAGTTCGAGCGGGTGGGAGGCGCTGAGACTATCAAGGTCGACGTCCGCGTGCTAGCCGCCACCAACCAGAACCTCAAGCAGGCGGTAGTCGAAGGCTCTTTTCGCGAAGACCTTTACTACAGGCTGTCGGTGGTCCCGCTGTTCCTGCCGCCTTTGCGCGAACGCAAACAGGACATCGCCGCCCTGGCATCCCGATTCATCGACAAGTACAACAAAGAGTTCGGCAAGGCGATCTCGGGGATCACCAGTGAGGCCCTGGAGCATCTTGCCTTCTATAACTGGCCCGGCAACATCAGGGAACTGGAGAACGCCATTGAGCGGGCCGTGCTTCTGGCGCGCCGCGATGCACTCATGCCTTCGGATTTCCATCTGGGGGCCGATCCCGCTCACTTCATATCGCTCGGGATAAACACGCAGCGGGGGCATGATGTTGCGGTGGGCGTCTGCGAGGGGTTGGGAGATGCGGGCGGGCCGGGAAGGCCGAGCGGATGGGGCGGCCTGGGCGACTCGCGCAATTCGGGCGGGGATGATGAGGAATGCGCCATGTCCCTGGAGGAACTGGAATGCCGCTACATCAAACAGGTTCTGGAGCAGTGCGACGACAACCGGACCCATGCTGCGCGAGTTCTGAAAATCACCCGCCGAACATTACTCAATAAGATAAAGAAGTACGACCTCTGACGGGCGGGCCGAGCATGCCGTTCCGAAGGAAGGAGTGCTAGCCAGTGAAGGATAACGGGCTGCGGTTGTGGGCGCCTGCCGCGGTAGTCGTGGCGATGGCCGCGGTTTGGCTGGCGTTGTCACGGATGTCGCCAGTCGCCCATAGATGGTGGACGATAGTTGGCGATGTTTTGCTGCTGATCGCTATTGCAGCGCTATCAGCCCTCCATGTTATCATCATCGCGCGCCGGACGCGGGAGGCTAGGATCGCCGCCGACAGGGTGAGTCGGCTGGAGATGGTCACCAGGGAACTGGTGGATCACGAGGCCATGATCCGTGATGATCTGGTGCATGGGCAGCGCGAGCTCAACGAGCGGATCGTCAGGCTATCCGGCATACTTGACGCCTCCCGCGATCTGGTCGCAACCAGAGACCTCCACGATTTGCTGGAACGCATAACCGACATGGCCAGGAGCGTTGCCGGCGCGGACTGGACGTCTCTCACAGTGGATGCGTCTTTGGCGGGCGCGGGCACAGGTGAAGCAGTCGTCATCACGGCCGGCACGACAGAAGGCGCGTCTTCTCTATTCCGGCTATCGACGCCCATTGTTTGTTTCGGACAGGCTGTGGGCCAGCTAACTGCGCATTTCGCCGGCGTTCGCTCGGGCACCTCCGATGTCACCCATCTCCTGGCCATAATCTCCTCCTATGCGGGCGTAGCCATGGAGAACGCCCGTCTGTATCAGGATCTGAGCAGCGCCAACTCCAGGCTGGAGGCGGCCCGGCGATACTCCGAAGGACTAATCGAGGAGGTTCCGGTGGGGATTGTCGTCCTCGACCGCGACTATCACGTCATGACCTGGAATCGGGTGCTTTCGGAGACCTTCCAGATGTCGGAGAAGGAGGTTCTGGGAAGGCACCTGGCGGACGTGGCCGGGGTGAACGCGGAGAAGCTGGTTCGGGTGCTGGCTGATGCGGCCGAGGACCCGCACTCCATGTCTCCTCGCAACGTCTCACTGGCTGACATCGATGGCGACCGGCACATAATGCGCCTTGTCGTGTCGGCAGTCGAATCTCTGGTCGGGAACGACGAAGGTTTCATCATCATGGCCGAGGACGTGACCGAGCGCGTGCGCCTAGGTGAGCAGCTTAAGCAGGCTGAGCGCCTCAAGACCCTCGGCGAGTTCGTCGCGGGCATGGTGCACGAGATCAACAATCCCATAGGGATAATCTCCGCCTGCGCAGAGGTTCTGGGCAGGAAGCTGGCGCGCCATGGCGACCAGTTCCGCGAATGCGTCAATACCGCCAAGATCATTGAAGACGAAGCGATCAGGTGCTCGGCGATTGTGCGGAACCTTCTCAGCTTTGCGCGGGAGGCGGAGATGAACCCGGGCGAGGTCAGCGTGGCGGGGTTGCTGCGGGAGACCGCCCAGTTCATTCAGGGCAAGGCATCGGAGTGCGGAGTCGAACTCGTTCTCGACATCGCAGGCGACATCCCCACCATAATCGGCGATCGCGATCAGCTGGAGCAGGTCTTCCTGAACTTGGCCGTAAACGGGATCGAAGCCATGAAGGAAGGCGGCAGGCTGTGCATGGCTGCCGCTAGGCTCGGGAACCGGGCGGAGATTTCGTTCACCGACACAGGTCCGGGCATTCCGCCCCAAGACATGTCGCGGGTGTTCAACCCATTCTACACCACCAAGTCGTCAGGCACCGGTTTGGGCCTGGCGCTCAGCTGGAGCATTATTGAGCGGCACGGGGGCACCATTGAAGCGGACAATGCATCGAAAGACGGGGGCGCCAGGTTCGCCGTGCTCCTGCCCCTGCAGAGGAACGCTGGGCGAGAAGAGACTATCCGGTCGGCGCTGCCCGGACAGTGAGCAAAAACTGCTCACTTGCTTTGCCGTCAGGCGCCGCAGCCGCCGGCTAGCTCGGTCGGCCCGTGACGCGCTCACAACACGGGGTCAGCGTAACATCGGCCATAGCAGCCATTCTTCGAGGAATCGAGGGAGGCTGCCTTCTTTTTCGGTGCCAAGCCCGCGAATGGCACCGATATTGCATCGATGTTTAGCGAGATCCGTATTGTCTTTCCGAAGGGAGAATGCCTGAGGTGAAGATCCTCGACGGCCCCACCATGAGGACTCTCGAGACCGCGCTGGATGTAGCATCGGCGCGCCATCAGGTGATATCGAACAATGTGGCGCATGTGAATACGCCCGGCTTCAAGGCGGCGGATGTGGATTTCGTGAGCAGCTTGGAGCAGGCCATGGCGGGCCGCGGGGGACTTGCCGGCCGGGCCACGAGGGCGGGCCACCTTCCCATACCGGGTCCTGCATCGATCGGGCCGCCGCTGGTTGCGCAGAGGGTGGATGAGGGCGTTTCGATGAGGGTAGACGGTAACAGTGTTGACATAGACTTGGAAATGGCCAAGATGGCTGAGAACGCGACTATGTACAACACCTTCGCCCAGTTGGTCTGGAGCAAGTTCAGCATTCTGAAATACGTGATCAGCGAGGGGAGGCGCTAGCCCGTGTCGGTGATATCCACATTCGGCATCAGCGCGTCAGGAATGGCTGCGGAGAGGCTGCGTCTTGACGCAATATCCAGCAACCTTGCCAACGGGAATACCACGCGTACTGCCGAAGGCGGGCCGTACAAACGGTTGATGGCGGTGGTGGAATCGGCGCCCGATGGACAGGGCGTGCGGGTCGCGCGCATAGTCCAAGACGAATCGCCGCCGCTTCTGGCGCACAACCCGGGCCATCCCGATGCCGATGCCGATGGCAACGTGGCCATGCCTAACGTCAATCCTGTGCTGGAGATGGTTGACATGATCAGCGCAAGCAGGGCTTACGAGGCCAACGTGGCGGCGTTCAACGCAGCCAAGGCCATGGCGGCCAAGGCGCTGGAGATAGGCAAGGCGTAGACGCAGGCAGGGTGCAGGGACAGGACGCAACCAAACAGCACATAGGAGGTGCGACCTCTTGGCTGGAGTTGAGGGAATAGGATTGAGGGGCGGGCTGATTCCGGGGTCGAACATTGCGATGGGCGTGTCCGATGGTCAGACCGATTTGGTCAGCGCTTTCGGAGGCGTACTTGAGCAGGCCCTAGATACCGTGAACGACATGCAGACGCGGGCAGACAGGCTAACTGAGAAGCTCGCGGCCGGCGAGGTTCGCGACATACATCAGGTGATGATAGCTGTGGAGCAGGTGAACATCGCACTTCAGCTCACCATGCAGGTGAGGAACAAGGTTATCGAATCATACCAGGAAATCATGAGAATGCAGGTCTAGGTGAATGACACTACCTACACCTCAAACAGGCGACGAGGCGGGCGCTGCCGGAGGGCAAGTTCGCGGGGAGCGCGCGGATCGCGGCGATCGGGCTGACTGGGGCGGCCGCAGGGACCGAGGCGGGTCGTCCGGCGGACGCGAAGGGCCTGGCGGACGCGGCGGGCTGACTACTACGCAGAAGATCATTGTCGGCGTGGTAGCCGGCGGGGTCTTTATCGCCCTGATACTGCTCATGGTCTCCAGTTCAACCAGCGACTTCGCCGTGCTCTACTCCAGCCTGCCGCCGGAGGACGCGGGCAGGATCGTCGAGTACCTGAAGGAGAGCGGCGTCAAGTACAAGCTGTCGTCAGGCGGCAGCACAGTCATGGCGCCATCGGACAGTGTGTATGAGTTACGCATGGAACTTGCCAGCAAGGGCTTCCCACAGGGCGCGGGCGCGGGGTTCGAGCTGTTCGACAAGACCAACTTCGGCGCGACTGACTTCACCCAGAAGGTCAACTACACTCGGGCCCTCCAGGGCGAACTGGCGCGCACGATCATGGCGCTTAACCCTGTCGAGCTGGCGCGAGTGCACATCGTCATTCCTGAGGAGCGGCTCTTCTCAGAGCAGCAGAGGCCCACCACTGCGTCGATTGTTCTCAAGCTCAAGCCGGGCGCCTACATCCTCGACGCTCAGGTGCGCGGAGTGGTGAACTTGGTGGCCAGCGCTGTGCAGGGCTTGTCGCCGGAGTCCATCACCGTTGTGGATACCGATGGCAACATGATGTGGCGCGGGGGCGGGGCGAACATGGCTCAGGGACCCTCCACGGGCGCGATGACCACGGCGCAGCTTGAGGCCAAGATGTCTTTTGAGCAGGAGATGCAGCGACGCGTGGAGACCATGCTAGATCGGGCTCTGGGCATAGGCAAGGCCGTTGTGAGGGTATATGCGGATATCAACTTCGACTCCACAGAGCGCGCCAGCGAGATCTATCAGCCGGTGGCGGGCGGGCTCGGGATTCCCATTGCCGAACAGACCACTGAGGAACAACGGCGCTCGGACGGTCCTGCGGTCGGCGGAGTCGCGGGCACTCCGTCCAACGTGGAGGGCTATCCTATCGTCACAGGGGCTGCGGGAAGCAAGTCCGACTACACTCGCACCGACCGTACCATCAACTACGAGGTGTCTAAAGTAGTCGAGAAGGCTGTGATCGCGCCGGGCAAGGTTGAGAGGATATCGGTGGCGGCCATGGTGGATGGGGTGCTCACGCAGGACAAGCAGGAGACGATCAAGCAAGTCATCAGCGCGGCAGTGGGCATACGCACCGAGCGCGGCGATGAGATCGCGGTCACCGGCATGGAGTTCGCCCGCGGGGCTAGCGATATCGACCTGTCAGAGGCGGAGGCGGACGCGGCCAAGATCGACAGACGCGCGTTCATCATGCGCCTGGTGAAGATAATTGCCCCGATCATTCTGGGGCTTTTGGTACTCGTTTTCGCGCTCTCATTCCTGCGCTTTCTTCGTAGCAGGCCCGATTATGCGCCTGAACAGGCTGTTGGCAGGAGAGTGGACGAAGTGCTAGCGCAAGAACTGCCTCCGGTTGCGCTTTCAGCAGAGCAACAGAAGGCTCGCGATGACGAAAAGCGCAGAGCGGAGGTGCGACAGAGCGTGGAGACTCTTGCCCGCACCAAACCGCAAGATGCGGCCAAGATTCTGGAGACGTGGATGGCGGAGGAGTAGCGGACCGAGAGGCGGGTGCGAAGCGCGGTGAACGGATCGAGATCAACTGCGAGCGGGCGGCGAAAGGCGGCCATAGTCCTGGTTTCGTTGGATTCGGAGACGGCCGCGTCCGTTCTCAAGCACATGAGGGACGAGGAAATCGAACAGCTTACGCTGGAGATCGCCACCCTGGGCAAGGTGTCTTCTGCGCAGCGGGATGCCACCGTATCCGAATTCTACCAGCTCGCGCTGGCTCAGGAGTACATATCCCAGGGCGGTATCGACTACGCCAAGCACATCCTGGAGAAGGCCTTGGGAACCTCGCGGGCGTTGGAGATCATCAACAGGCTTTCGGCCAATCTGCAGGTTACACCGTTCGACTTCGTCCGCTACATCAGTCCCGAGCAGCTCACCAGCTTCATTGAAGGGGAGCATCCGCAGACCATCGCACTGATCGTGGCGCATTTGCGTCCGGATCAGGCAGCGATGGTGCTGTCGGCGCTCACTCCCGATCTACAGGCGGATGTGGCCATGCGCGTGGCACAGATGGAAGGCGCCCGTCCGGAGGTAATCAGAGAGGTCGAGTCGGTGTTGGAGCGCAAACTGACCAGCTTCGGCACTCAGGAGTTTTCGGCGGCCGGGGGAGTGAAGTCTCTGGTCGAGGTATTGCAGAACGTCGACCGGTCGACGGAGAAGGTCATTTTGGAACGTCTGGAAGAAGAAAGCCCCGACCTGGCCGAAGAGGTCAAGAACCTGATGTTTGTATTCGAAGACATAGTCTTCATGGAAGACCGTTATGTCCAGATGGTCATCAGGGAGATCGACAGCAAAGACCTGGCGCTGGCGCTCAAGACGGCGTCTGATGAGGTCAAGGACAAGATCACGCGGAACATGTCTGAGCGCGCTTCGGCCATGCTCCGCGAAGAGCTGGAGTATCTGGGCCCCGTGCGTCTGCGCAATGTTGAGGAGGCGCAGATGAAGATAGTGGCTGGGATCAGAAGGATGGAGGAGGCCGGGCAGCTTGTGGCCATCCGGGAGAAGGGAGACGAGATGGTTGTCTAGCGTATACAAGGGCGTCGATGTCGTTCGCCCCGGGGCGCAGGGGGCAGCCTTCGTGCTCAACACCGACCGGCCGGAACTGGAAGCGCTCAAGAGGCTGCAAGATGGGTTGGGGGATGACGCGGTCGCCAGTCCCGAGCAGAGGGCCGCCCATATCATTGCTGAAGCGCGGCGAGAGGCAGACCGAATCATAGCGGATGCCCGGGCGGAGACGCACGCCATGTGTCAGCGGGCCAGCGCCCAGGGCCGGGAAGAAGGCCGGCGGGCCGGGATGGAGCAGGTCGTGAAGGAGTACAAGGAAGCGCTGGGCCTCATGTCGCGCACGGCTGATGCCGTTGTGTCGCAGGCCGATGCCATGGTGCGCGCGAGCGAACGCGATATCGCGCGGCTTGCGGTGGCGGTGGCCGCGAAGGTCATCCAGAGGTCGGTGGAGCAGGATCCACAGATTGTCCTGTCGATAGCCAGCGCCGCGATCGGCCAGACCGAGGGGACGCGCAGCGTGGTGCTGCGCGTGTCGCCCAAAGACATGGAGCAGGTGTTATCAGTCCACGATGAGTTGGTGAGATGCTCGCCCGATCTGCGCAATCTCAAAGTAGTTGAGGACCCCCGCATCGAACGCGGAGGATGCATCGTCGAAATGGAAGTGGGCCATGTCGACGCCAGGATCGAGGAGCAACTCGCCGAGATAGAACGAGCGTTCATGGAGGAAGCGGAGTATGTCGGATAATGGCGCAAGCTCTGGCGCGGGCGCCGGCGATCCGGTCGGCGGTGCCGCGGTCGATCTGAGCAAGTATCACAACCGCCTGGAGCAGCTGGACATAGTGAGGCAGAGCGGACGCGTGGCTCAGGTGATCGGGTTGGTCATCGAGTCGGACGGGCCGCAGGCGCAGGTGGGCGAGGTGTGCTACATCCGCCCGCGCAACTCGCTTGCATCGGTCACGGCGGAAGTTGTGGGTTTCCGCGAAGGAAAGCTCCTGCTTATGCCGCTTGGTGACATGACCGGTATCGAGCCGGGCAGCAAGATTGTGGCCGGGGGCAAATCGCTCGGCGTGCGAGTCGGCGACGAGCTGCTAGGAAGGGTGCTGGACGGGCTGGGCAATCCCATGGACGGTCTGGGCCCGATACACGCCGTGGCCGAATATCCCGTTTCGAGCCAACCCCCGAATCCGCTGGCGCGCCCGAGGATATCGCAACCGCTTACGCTGGGTGTGCGCGCCATTGACGGCCTGCTGACGTGCGGATCTGGGCAGCGCGTGGGCATCTTCTCAGGAAGCGGCGTGGGTAAGAGCACGCTCCTGGGCATGATCGCGCGCAATACTCGAGCCGATGTGAACGTAATCGGCCTGGTGGGAGAGCGCGGTCGAGAGGTGTTGGAGTTCATCCAGGGCGACTTGGGCGAAGAGGGTCTGGCCCGGTCGGTGGTGGTGGTCGCCACTAGCGACACTCCGGCGTTGGTGCGGATAAAGGGTGCCATGGTGGCCACGGCGATTGCAGAGTACTTCCGCGACAGAGGGCTCAATGTGATGTTGATGATGGATTCGGTGACTCGGTTCGCCATGGCCCAACGCGAGGTGGGCCTGGCCATCGGCGAACCACCGGCTACCAAAGGATACACGCCGTCGGTTTTTGCCCTCCTGCCCAAGCTGCTGGAGCGCTCGGGCACCAGCGAACGCGGCACGATAACCGGCCTGTATACGGTGTTGGTAGACGGAGACGACTTGACTGAGCCCATCGCCGATGCGGTTCGAAGCATTCTGGACGGGCACATCGTTCTGTCAAGGCAACTCGCCGACAAAAACCACTACCCAGCAGTGGACGTGCTGAAGAGCGTCAGCCGGGTGATGGACAACATCGTGTCGCCACAGCAGAAGCTGGCCGCCGGCAGGTTCCGCGACCTGCTGGCGACGTACCGGGAGTCGGAAGATCTCATCAATATCGGAGCGTATGTCAGCGGCTCGAATGCCAAGATCGACCGGGCCATCGAGATGATCGACTCGCTCAATGAGTATCTGCGGCAGGCCAAGGAGGAGCGCGCCTCGTACGAACGGGCCGTCGAGAGGCTGCTCGCCCTGGCGGGCTAGGAGGGTCACGATCGACATGAACAGTTTCAACTTCAGACTTCAACCTGTGCTGGAGCACCGTAGACGCCTTGAGGACCAGGCGAAGCTGGGACTCGCCAGGGCCAGGACGGCTGAAAGGGCGGCACGCGAGGCCCTTACCGGCATGGAGCACGCTCTAGGCAATGGCCAATGCGATATGGCGGACGCCAGACGCGATGAGGTCGATGCGTCGGAGGTAGCAGCATATCAAAGGTACCTGGACCGGCTGAAACAGGACATCACGAACCAGAGCGGCCTCGTAACTACTCTTCACATCCGTTCCGAAGAGAGGCGCTCCGAAGTGATAGACGGGATGAAGGCGCGCAAAGTCGTGGAGAAGCTGAAGGAGAGACAATTCGAGCAGCACCGGGTCGAAGCCAACCGCTACGAGCAGAAGCAGATCGATGAGTTTGCGACTACCAGACACCATCGCTCGAACGGATCAAAGGGCGGTGAACAGGGGTAGGTTCGGGAATTGCCCCACTTTGGACGTGGATACCAATGTCGAATTCGAAAGGAGGTGAGAAAGAGATGGATGCAATGGTGATGACCATCGTGCCTGCGTGTGTGGTTGCGGGCGCGGCTGCAACTGCAAATGCAGGCGCGATGGTCGGCTACCGAGCACAGCATGACCTGGAGTTCAGTACCGTGCTTGGACAGATGGCGGCACAGCTGCGGTGTGCCCAAGATGCGGCTGCGATGGAAAGCGAAGGGGCCAGCACGCCCGGAGAGGGGGCGTCACAATGCGCTGCTGAAGACGAGCGTGTTGAACACGCTCAGGACGACGATGGCGAACGCCGCGAGGATGCAGCCGATTCTGGCTCAGTCGCTGCACAGCAGATCACTGCAATGGCAGCTCAGGAAAGCTGGATTTCGCCGGCTCAAACATGCTCCGCGATGCCGATGCGGGAACGCGCCGCGACACGGCCGGAAGGACGCGTGATAGCGCGGCCTGACGAACGGACGATGCCAAGCGCGGATCGACCGGTGGCGATGCAGCCCGCAGCGGAAAGGGGTCGCGCGGCGCAACCTGCGGCGGATCCCGTGCCGGCGGATGGGGTGGTGGCCTCGACACAAGCGAAAGGCGAGTACACACTGCCTTACGAGCGACTAGCGCCGGGTTCCGAAGACGCTGGCTATGCTCAGAGGACGGACGATCTCGCGGCGGCGCAGCCTGATGAACC
>DHON01000016.1:48557-48723 GCA_002409965.1 Firmicutes bacterium UBA5389 | reverse complement strand
GGCGCGGCCTGCCGAACGGACGATGCCAAGTTCGGATCGACCGGTGGCGATGCAGCCCACAGTGGAAAGGGGTCGCACGCTGTATCCGGAGGGGCCTACAGAACCGATGGATGGGCCGGTAGCCTCGGCGGAAGTGAAACGAGTTCACACACTGCCGCCCGGCGAG
>DHON01000016.1:48046-48216 GCA_002409965.1 Firmicutes bacterium UBA5389 | reverse complement strand
TCGACCGGCGGCGATGCAGCCCACTGTGGAAAGGGGTCGCACGCTGTATCCGGAGGGGCCTACAGAACCGATGGATGGGCCGGTAGCCTCGGCGGAAGTGAAACGTGTGCACACACTGCCGCCCGGCGAGCGAACGATGCTGATTCCCGAGGATGTGGACACTGTTCAGC
>DHON01000016.1:47592-47726 GCA_002409965.1 Firmicutes bacterium UBA5389 | reverse complement strand
TCGACCGGCGGCGATGCAGCCCACAGTGGAAAGGGGTCGCACGCTGTATCCGGAGGGGCCTACAGAACAGACGGATGGGCCGGTAGCCTCGGCGGAAGTGAAACGAGTTTACACACTGCCGCCCGGCGAGCGAA
>DHON01000016.1:47051-47359 GCA_002409965.1 Firmicutes bacterium UBA5389 | reverse complement strand
CGGCGGCGCAGCCTGACGAACCCATGGCGGATGGGGCGGAGGCCTCGACACAAGCCAAAGGTGAGTACACACTGCCTTACGAGCGACTGACGCCGGGTTCCGAAGACGCTGGCAATGCTCAGAGGACGGACGATCGCGCGGCGGCGCAGCCTGACGAACGGACGACACCAAGTGCGGATCGACCGGTGGCGATGCAGCCCACAGTGGAAAGGGGTCGCACGCTGTATCCGGAGGGGCCTACAGAACCGATGGATGGGCCGGTCGCCTTGGCGGAAGTGAAACGCGTTCACACACTGCCGCCCGGCGAG
>DHON01000016.1:0-46775 GCA_002409965.1 Firmicutes bacterium UBA5389 | reverse complement strand
CAAGTGCGGATCGACCGGTGGCGACGCAGCCCACTGTGGAAAGGGGTCGCACGGCGCAACAGACAGAACCGGCGGAACCAACGGGAGCGGCGAGATCCATGGGCAATCCCGTGCCGGCGGATGGGGCGGTGGCCTCGACAGAAGTGAAAGGCGAGTACACACGCCCCTACGAGCGACTGACGCCGGCTTCCGAAGATGCCGGCAGTGTTCGGGTGACGGACGACCGGGCGGTGGCGGAGCTCGACCGACCGGCTACGATGCAACCCGCAGTGGAAAAGGGTCGTACAGCGCAACCTGCGGAGGATCCCAAGCCGGCAGATAGGGTGATTGCCCCTCCGGAAACCCAACGCGTGCACACGCCGGTCCCTCGGGAGCGAACGGCGCCGGTTTCCGAAGATGCTGACGATATTCATCTGAGGGATGATCATGCGGCGCAGGAACGCGCGATGCCGCAGTCTGCAGAGGTGAACGGCAACGCTGTGCGGAGCGCGTCTCGTATGCGAACCGAACCACGCCGAGGAGGCACGATGACCCCTTCAAGGGTCGTAACCTCCTCGCGGGATTGGCCTGATGAACTGATACGGTCAGCCGTGGTTGAGTCGCTGGCTCGCCAGCGGAATGCGTCCCAACGGGAACATGCCCAGGAAGAACCGGCTCAGCAGGATGCATGGGACAAGCACGATATCGCGACTGGCGCGGTCGCTTCGCGCCGCGAATCGGCGCCTGCCGACCGGATCGAATCGGCGAGAGCGGCCAGCGTGCAGCCGACCGGCCCTGCAGAGGGGCCAGGCGCGTCTCAGGCGATGCAGGCCAGCGAACCGGGCCTTACGGAACAGGCGGGATCATCGGTGATGCGTCAGATAGCGGCGCATGTGAGTGCGAGAGCAGCTCAAGGCGGAGGGGAGTTCCGAACCAGGCTCGTCCCCGAGCATCTGGGCAGCGTCGAGATAAGGATCAGGGTGGCTCGCGGTGCCTGTACCGCTACTATCAGGGCGGATGATGCTGAAGTCGCCAAATACATAGAGTCGCATGGCGCCGACCTCAAGGTCAGTCTGGAGGAGCACGGCATCGAGCTGGCCAGCCTGTCGGTGTCGCCCAGATCTAGGGCCGAGGAGGGCTGGAGCGCCATGACACCAACGCAGTCCGGATCGAGCTCGTCCGATCCCGACTGGAACGGTGCCAACGCCCGGCAGCAGTATGCTGCTGCAGCCTTCGCCGGCAGCCACTTTGGCCAGGGCGGGGGCGGACGGCGCGGGGCTCTGATGGAGAGCGGTCTGGGCATCGAGAATTCGCACAGCGCGATGCGGGATTCGGACAGCCCGAACCTGGGCGAGCCTGGCGCGGCTCAGTGGGCCCGGGGCTACGCTAGAATCGACTACCTGGCCTGACGGCCTGAGAAAGGAGGCGATAGGAATGTACACGGCCAAGGTTATGGGCGTGGCCACCTACGATGCGGCGGCGTCTGAGGCGCCCAGGCGCAGCCTGGGGAAGGATGAGTTCCTGCAACTGCTTGTCGCGCAACTCAGAAATCTCGACATAGGCGAGGGCGGGTCGAATCAGGAGTTCATAGCGCAGATGGCGCAGTTCACCATGGTTGAGGAGCTCCAGAACCTGAGTGCGACAGTCACGGAGATGATGTCCAGGCAGCTGATAGCGGAGGCAGGCGGGCTGGTTGGCAAGACCGTCGAGGCATGGCCGCCGGGATATTCTACTCCGATCACCGGAAAGGTGAGCGCGGTGGAGGTTATAGCTGGGCTTCCGTTTCTGAGAGTGGGCGACATCAGGGTGAGCATGAACCATGTGACCAAGATCTCGTAGGGATGTGGCGAGATGACGACCGATAGGATAGATAGGGTGAATAATGCGCCTGTAAATCCCAGGCCTGTGCGTCCGGCGCGACCGGCCGAGCCCAGAGCGGTTTCGTCACCGACAGCGGCAGGCAGTGCAGCGGGCGCGACGTTCCAGGAGATACTCGCCGGTGAGCTGGCATCGGCCCAACCGCTGAGATTCTCGGCCCATGCTCAGGCCAGGATCACGGCGCGACGGATGAGCCTGGGGGACGATGAGCTATCTCGACTGGCAGGAGGGGTAAACCGGGCCGCGGCCAAGGGGGCCCGCGAATCGCTGGTACTCATGGATGACAAGGCCTTCGTGGTCAGTGTCAGAAATCGGACTGTGATTACCGCGGTCGACGGCGAGAACATGAAGGAGAACGTGTTCACCAACATTGACTCGGCGGTGATCGTGTAAGATCAGCTCAGCAAGCGCTGCAAACAGGGCTGGACCTCTCGTAGGAAGCCCTCGGACGCCCGCGACAGGGGCGCCCGGCAGACGAGAAATACCTAGATGGAGGTCGGTAAAGATGATGCGTTCAATGTTCGCCGGAGTGTCCGGCACCCGCGCCCACCAGGTGCGGATGGACGTCATCGGCAATAACATAGCCAACGTCAATACCGTTGGGTACAAATATGGCAGAGCTACCTTCCAGGACATGCTTTCGCAGACGCTCAGGGGTTCGATGGCTCCCACCGCAAGCCGCGGCGGAGTCGACCCCATGCAGGTAGGCCTGGGAGTTATGCTCAGGTCCATCGACGTAGTGTTCACTCCGGGGAACCTGGAGTCCACCGGAAAGCTGACTGACATGGCCATACAGGGCAACGGCTTCTTCGTGGTGCGCGATTCAGCCGGCAGCCTGATGTTCACGAGAGACGGCGCCTTCAAGATCGACGCCGCAGGCAACCTGGTCCACCCGTCCACCGGCTACCAGGTGCAGGGATGGAAGGCCAACGCCGTGGGCGAAATCGACCGCAGCTTGCCCATCGAGGCCATCGGCATACCGCTCGGTACCAGCATGAGCGCGCAGGCGACCAGCAAAGTGTCGTTTGTGGGCAATCTGGACAACAGCGCCACGGCGCATATTCCGCCTGGTACTCCCCCTTGGCCTGCGGACTACACCACCTCAGTGCCGGTGTATGACTCACAGGGTACACAGCACACGCTGATCATGGAGTACCTGAAGACAGACGATAACGAGTGGCAGTGGACGGCTGAGACGCCCACCGGATTGCGTGTGAGCGGCACTGTCGAATTCGATGTGAACGGGCAGTTCGTGCCGCCGACGATTCCCTCAACGGTGCAGTGGGATCCCGGGAACGGGGCAGCCCAAATCAGCATTGAGCTTGACTTCAGCACTGTAACTCAGGTCGGCGACGAATCGTCTGTCAACTGGAGCACGCAGAACGGCTATCCGGCCGGATCGCTGGAGACGTTCAGCATCGACGACCGGGGGATGATCACGGGGGTCTACTCCAACGGGCAGTACAAGATACTGGGCCAGATGGTGCTGGCGTCTTTTGCTAACTCGGAGGGGCTGATGCGGCAGTCCAACAACATGTACGCGGAGACCACTAACTCCGGCGCTCCGCAGCTCGGCGAGGCCACCAAAGGTGGGCGCGGCTCGGTGCTCGGCACTACGCTGGAGATGTCCAACGTGGATTTGGCGCGCGAGTTCACGGACATGATCATCACCCAGAGAGGCTTCCAGGCCAACTCCAGGGTGATCACGGCCTCCGACGAGCTGCTCCAGGAGTTGCTGGCGATGAAGAGATAGTTGAGCGCCCGGGCGGAGCAATGGGTTCCGCCCGGGCAATTCCCGCGAAAGGGGGCGCCGCTAGGTGATACGAGTAACAAAACTCAATGGTTCGCCGATACATGTTAACGCGGAGCTGATTGAGACCATAGCTTCGACTCCCGATGTTGTGATCACTCTGACCACCGGGACCAAGTTCATCGTCGAAGAGTCAGAAGAGCAGGTCGTCCAAGAGGTCATTCGCTATCACCGTCTGATTAACAGGCGGGTGGTGATCGTGAGGAACTGAACGGACAGATGATGAGGGGTTAGCATGGATATTGCCACAATAGTCGGATTTGTGCTGGGGGTTGTGCTCATACTGATAGCCCTTATGAGCGGCAGCGCAGGCTTGAGGCCGTTCTGGGACTTCAACTCCGTGCTCATAACCATCGGAGGAACGATCGCTGCGGTGATGGTGTCGTTTCCTCTTTCCAGGCTGAAGGACTTGCCCAGAGTGACTGCTATCGCTTTTCGCGAGAGGGAAGCCGACCCCATTGCGATCATCGACAGCATGGTGGACCTCGCGGAAAAGGCTCGCCGCGAAGGGCTGTTGGCGTTGGAAGACAGCGTGAGCAGGACTGAAGACGAGTTTCTCAAACGCGGCATCCAGCTCATCGTGGACGGCACGGACCCTGAACTCGTGCGCGACATCCTCGAGACTGACCTGGCCTACATAGAGGAACGGCACAAAGTGGGAAAGAGCATGTACGACGCCGCGACCGCCTATGCCCCGGCTTTCGGTATGATCGGAACTCTCATAGGCCTGGTGCAGATGCTGCGCACGCTGGACAAGCCCGGTACCATCGGGCCGGCCATGTCGGTTGCGTTGATCACCACCTTCTACGGGGCGGTGATCGCCAACCTGATCACGGGGCCCATCGCAAACAAGCTGGGGCTGAAGAGCGGAGGCGAGATCAGACTGCGCGAGATGATGCTGGAAGGCATCCTCTCCATACAGTCAGGCGAGAACCCGCGCATCGTGGAAGAGAAACTCATGGGATTCCTGGCCCCCAAAGACCGCGTGCGTGCGCAGGAGCAGGCTGAGGCCCGCAAGGCCGGTAGGCGGGCTGGAGCTGGCATGGCCGAGCAGGCCTAGGGAGGAGTTGCAGGATGAGCAGGCGGAAGAAGACAGAGGAATCGGGAGAGCAGCCCGCTGCCTGGCTGACTACGTTCAGCGACCTGATGTCGCTATTGCTCTGCTTTTTCGTTCTGCTGTTTGCCTTCTCCACAATAGACGCCGCAAAGTTCCGCGAGGCGCTCATATCCCTGCAGGGCGCGCTGGGCGTGTTGGAACGGGGGCCGGCCATGGGCGACCCGGCTGACCTGCCGATGCCCCCTGAGAACCCGGCGCAGATCGGCGAACACAGCGATGCGGGGATGGCCGAAGGCCTTGAGAATCTGTTCGTGCTCAAAGGGGAGCTGGAGCGATACCTGGACGAGCATGGCTTAAGCGGCAGTGTGCATCTGGAGTTGAACAAGCGCGGGCTGCTCATCCGATTTACGGATACGGTTCTGTTCGACCTGGGCCGGGCGCAGTTGCGTTCCGATTCTCGGCAGCTTCTGCAGGGAATCGCCCAGTTCATCGGCCCCATACGCAATGAGGTGATGGTCGAGGGCCACACGGACAACATACCACTCCGCCCAGAGGCTCAGTTCGAAACGAACTGGGAGCTGTCGACAGCCCGGGCGACTACGGTAGTGCGTTTCTTCGTCGAGGACCTGGGGCTTGCGCCGCCTCGGTTTTCAGCCTCAGGATACGGTGAGTATCATCCGGTACTGCCCAATACATCCGATGCGAACAGGGGCATGAACAGGCGCGTAGATATTCTGATAGTCGCTCTGGACGATACATTCGTTCGCTGATACATGTGGTGCTGCAGGCTCAGGAGGATTGAGGCTATGCGGAGACGGCGACTGATAGTAATCCTGGCAATTCTGCTTGTCGCGGCTGGAGCGGTCGTGGGTTATGTTGTGATTTCCGGGCGTGGGTCAGGCGGCGAAGCATCGGCTGGCAAGGCCGATGCACGAGGACCAAGCCCTGCCATGGGTCCCGGATACACTTTTGATGCCTTCATTGTGAACGTGGCCGATACGGGCGGTCGCAGGTATCTCAAATGCACCATAACAGCGGAATTCGACGGCAATGCGGGTGTAACTGAGATGGCCGGCAAGGTTCCGCTTGTACGCGATGTTGTCATCGATATTCTCTCGTCCAAGACCATGGAGGATCTGGAACCGGGAGTGCCGCGCGATGCGCTCAGGGCTGAGCTGGTGTCGGCCATCGGTTCATCAATGACGAAATGCAAGGTTACCCGGGTATTCTTCAACGAGTTCGCGGTTCAGTAGGACTTGAGCAGCCTGTAGCTGCAGGGCCGGGAGTGAGTTCATTTGGCTGAGGTGCTATCGCAGGAAGAGATCAATGCGCTGCTTGCTCAGTTTTCAGCGACTGATGAAGAGCCCGCAGAGTCGCTTGAGGCTACGCCGGAGGGGCGAACCTATAAGCTATATGACTTCAAACGTCCGAATAGATTCTCCCGCGAACAGCTCAGGACGATCCACATGCTCCATGAGACCTTCGCGCGCCACCTCTCGACCACTCTGTCGGCGCACCTGCGTACGCCGGTCAAGGTGACTCTTGGCGATGTTCAGCAGCGAATATACGATGAGTACTTGAGCGCACTCACGGCGCCGGCGGTCATGTACCTCTTCACCCCCGAGCCCCTTGAAGGGCAGGCAGTTATGGAGTTCAACCCGTACATCGTGTTCATCATGATCGACAGGCTCATGGGCGGCCCGGGCCGGGTCAAGGGGCGAGTCAGGGAGTTGACCGAGATAGAGGAGAACCTGGTGCGCACGGTTGTGGATCGTACCATGGAGGACCTGCGGGAGGCGTGGGACACCATGGTGAAGCTGCGCCCCAATATCGACAAGTATGAGTCGAACCCGCAGTTCGCTCAGGTTGTATCGCCCAACGACACGGTATGTCTCATCACATTCGAGCTGAAGGTGGGCGAAGCATCGGGCAGCATGAGCATATGTATGCCCCATTCCACACTCCAGCCAGTGCTGCAGCGGCTCAGCACGCAACATTGGTATCAGAAGGGAAACAGAGTCAACCCGGAGAGGGGCTCTCAGACCATATCGGCAGGGCTCGAGCGGGTGAAGATCCCCGTAGTGGCTGTGCTGGGCCACGCTGCGGTGAACATGCGCGACATGGTTGATCTGCAGGTGGGGGACGTGATCCGGTTGCACGAGCGCGCCTCCAGTAACTTGACGTTGGTGATTGGCAAGACCCCTAAGTTCCACGTGATTCCAGGCCTGACGGGGAAGAATCACGCTGTTCAGGTAGTTCGGCCCGTAGACTCCGATGAGAAATGAGGCGAGTAGCATTGCACGACGAGACTGCCGAGAACGACATGTCATGGGACGACATGCAGACTGACGGCGACGCTATGCCCAGTTTTGACTTGACGCCGGAGGTCCCCGACCTCACGAAGCCGCAGACGGCGCCGACCGCGCCCGCTGCATCGCCGGCGCATGCCGCGACCGCCGTGCCAGAGAAGCCCGCGCACCCGGTGGTGCGGCAGTCCGCTCAGGCATACGCAGATGCACCTAGCGTCCAGCATGTGCAGTTCATGCAGTTCGACGAGGCCAAGCCCGCCCACACTGCAAGTAACCTGGATTTGCTCATGGACGTGCCCCTGCCGGTCATCGTTGAACTGGGACGCACAACGATGCTGGTCCGAGACATCATGGCGCTGGGGCCTGGCTCCGTGATCGAGCTGGAAAAGGCTGCAGGGGAGAACGTGGACATTCTCGTCAACGGGCGGCTGATCGCTCGGGGCGAGGTCGTTGTCATAGAGGAGAACTTCGGCGTGAGGATTGTCGAATTCGTGGGCAGTCCAGAGAAGGCAGTGCAGTAGCCCAATGGAGACAGGCATGGCGGAGCTCCTACTCAGGGCGGCGGCGGCCCTGGCGATAGTGGCCGGCCTCATCTATCTCGCCGGGTACCTTCTCAAGAGGGCGCAGGCCGCGGGGCTGATTCGGGCCGCGGCAGGCCAGCGCCGCATCAGATTACTCGAGACTGCGCGACTCGGCCCAGACTCATACATCCATCTTGTACAGGTAGATGGGCGGACAGTGCTGGTGGCCACGGGCCGCGGCGGTGTAGCCATGTCCGAAGCGGCTATTTCGAGTGATCCGGATGTCTCGGATATTCGGGAGGTGAACACCTGATGAAGCGGGCACGCACGCGGGTCGAGAAGGCTGCGTCTTGGGCGCTGGCCGGAACGACTGCAATGGTCGCGGCAATGGGGCTGGTCCTTGCGTGGTCGGCTGTGGCCCAGGCTGCTCCGCTTCGCATTCCCGGGATACGGGTCGGGGTAGACCCTGCCGCAAGCCCGAGCGAGGTTGCAGGCACACTGCAGATAATGGCGCTGCTGACCGTGCTGTCGCTTGCTCCGGCTATCTTGCTGATGACAACGTCTTTCACTCGGATAGTCATTGTTCTTTCCTTTGTGCGCAGCGCCATGGGCACACAGCAGGTACCGCCGAACCAGGTCATCATCGGGCTTTCGCTCTTTATCACGCTGTTTGTCATGATGCCGGTGTTTGCCCAGATTAACGAAGTGGCGTGGCAGCCTTATATGTCCGGCCGGATCACCCAGCAAGTCGCGTTGGAGCGCGGGGCGAAACCCGTTCGCGACTTCATGCTCAAGCAGACTCGGGAGCAAGATTTATCCCTATTTGTGGACTTGTCGGGTCGTGCTAGACCTGCGGGCCCGGACGATGTGCCGACTTACGTTATCATCCCGGCCTTCATGATCAGCGAGCTGAAGTCGGCATTTCAGATGGGGTTCGTGATATACATCCCGTTTCTGGTCATCGACATGCTGGTCGCCAGCGTGCTGATGTCCATGGGCATGATGATGCTCCCGCCGGTGCTGATATCGTTGCCCTTCAAGATACTCCTGTTCGTGTTGGTGGACGGCTGGGGCCTGGTCGTGAAGTCTCTGGTTGAGAGTTTCGCAGGATGAGGAGGCGCAGCAGGTGAACGAAGCTACGGTAGGGGCCATAGCATCGCAGGCGATGGCGGTGGCGTTCAAGGTGAGCGCTCCGGTGCTCCTTGCGGCGCTGACTGTGGGAGTCATCATATCGGTGCTCCAAGCTGCTACGCAGATACAGGAGATGACCTTGACGTTTGTGCCTAAGGTTCTGGCCATAGCGGCGGTGTTGCTGCTGGCCGGGCCGTGGATGATGCGGACGATGACCGGGTTTGCCAGGCAGCTCTTTGCGATGCTGCCGATGCTGGCCAAATAGAGTGGGTGAGCTAGGCAGTGACCACGACGGGGTTTCTCATATTCCTCCTCGTGCTGGTGAGGATGACGGGCCTGTTCTTTCTGGCCCCGGTGTTCGCGCACGCGAGCATTCCCGCGCAGGTCAAGGCGTGGTTTGCGTTCGCCGCCACTCTGGTGGTCTATCCGATCGTGAGCCAGATTGCGGTACCGGTATCGGTGCCCGGCGATGTGTGGGAGTTCGCCTTGGTGATCGCGCGCGAGCTGCTTGTGGGGCTTGTCGTGGGCTACGCGGCTCTCTTGGTGTTCGCGGCGGCGCAGTACGCCGGCGAACTCATCGACACGCAGATTGGGTTCGGCATGGCCAACCTAGTGGATCCGTCCTACGGAGCGCAGGTTACCGTGATAGGCCAGATTCACTTCCTGGTGGCGACCATGGTCTATCTGGCGGTCAACGGCCATCACTTCCTCGTAGGGGCGCTGGTGCGAAGCTACAACATGGTCCCCATGGGCCAGGCGGCTCTCACGCCAGATCTGTTCAGGTTGATCGTCATGAGGTTCAGCGAGCTGTTCAAGATCGCGGTTCGCATGGCGCTGCCTGCCGTGGCCTGCCTGCTCATCACGGAGATGGCCCTCGGAGTTCTGGCGCGGGCTGTGCCGCAGATGAATGTGCTGATGGTGGGGTTTCCACTGAAGATCGGGGTGGGACTGGCCATTTTGGTCCTGGCTGCCCCGGGGTTCGTGAGCTACGTTCATACTGTTGTGGGGCGGCTGCAGGAGGCCATCGTGATGATCTTGGGCGCCATGGGGAGGTGAGGGCCGGTGGCCTCGCATGAGGACAGAACAGAGCAACCAACGCAACGAAGGCGGGAGGAAGCCCGCAAACGCGGGCAGGTGGCTCGAAGCCCTGACCTGAACGCCGCCGTCAACTTCGTGGTGTGCTTGTACGTGCTGAAGGCAGCCTTGTCTTCCTCGCGCCAAACCATTGCGGGCCTGATCTCGTCCAGTATGAGCCGTCTCGGCGATGTTGCCGCGGTGGATATTACTGAGGTTGGGGCACACGCGCTTCTTGTGAAGGGAATGGGCTCAGTGCTTCTGGCCGCGGCGCCGGTGGCGCTGGCCGCGATGGCTGCGGGAACGGCCGCAGGCTTGGCGCAGGTCGGGTTGATGATAACGCCGCAGGCATTTGCGCCCAAGTTGAACCGGATAGACCCCATCGCCGGACTAGGACGCCTCTTCTCGAAACAGGCCGTGGTGGAGATGCTTAAGGCGGTGGCCAAGGTTGTGGTGATAGGCTACTTCGCCTACCAGGCGCTGCGTGCCAGGGCGCCGGCGATGGTAATGACTGCTCATATGGAGCTAGGTGAAGGCCTGCGGGCCGCGGGCGATGCGGCCATGTACGTGGCAACCCGGATGGCCATTCCGCTTCTGGGGATCGGCGCGGCGGACTACGTGATCCGGCGCAGGCAACTCGACCGCGAGCTGCGCATGACCAAGCAGGAAGTCAAGGAAGAGCTGAAACAGCAGGAGGGCGACCCTCTGGTCAAGTCCAGGATCAGGCAACGCCAGCGACAATTGGCGATGAGGCGCATGATGGAAGATGTCAAGCTGGCGGACGTGGTGGTGACCAACCCCACGCACTACGCTGTGGCGCTTAAGTATGACCGGGAGAAGATGAGGGCGCCCCACGTGGTAGCCAAGGGGCAGCGCCTAATCGCGCAGAGGATCCGCGAGATCGCGGCGGCGGCGGGAGTGCCCATAGTCGAGAACCCTCTGGTGGCGCAGGCCGTGTTCAAGTCGGTTGAGATCGGACAGGAGATACCGCCGGATCTTTACCGGGCAGTGGCGGAGATTCTGGCGTTCGTGTACAAGCTGGCCCAGCAGCGGGGAGGAGGGAGTAGATAATGGCCGACATCCGTTCGGAGGCGAGGTCCGCCGCGCTCAGGTATCTTAAGGGCGGAGACCTTTTCATGGCGGCTATGGTTATGCTCATCTTGGTCATGATGATCGTGCCGTTGCATCCTGCCTTTCTGGATGTCCTCGTGGCGATGAACATGACGTTCTCCCTGGGCGTGCTGTTGGTAACCATGTACATCACCGAGCCGCTGCAGTTCTCGGTCTTTCCATCCTTGCTGCTGCTCACCACGTTGTTCAGGTTGAGCTTGAGTGTGTCGGCCACTAAGCTGATACTACTGCGTGGATACGCGGGATCGGTGATCCAGGCTTTCGGCGGGTTTGTGGTGGGGGGCAACTACGTTGTAGGATTGATCGTGTTCCTGATTCTCGTGATCATCCAGTTTGTGGTGATCACCAACGGCGCCGGCCGCGTGGCGGAAGTGGCTGCCCGGTTCACGCTGGACGCCATGCCCGGCAAGCAGATGAGCATCGACGCGGACCTCAACGCGGGCATGATCACCGAGGACGAGGCGCGGCGGCGCAGGCTCAAGATACAGCAGGAAGCGGACTTCTACGGCGCCATGGACGGATCCAGCAAGTTCGTCCGGGGCGATGCGATAGCCGGGATGATCATCATAGTCATCAACATCGTCGGCGGCATCATCGTCGGCATCGTGCAGCTGGGCTTGGGTGCGGGCGATGCGTTCCAAAGATTCGCCCTGCTTACTGTGGGCAGCGGGCTGGTCAGTCAGATCCCGGCCCTGCTTGTGTCGACGGCGACGGGCATCGTGGTCACACGCGCGGCGTCCGAGTCGGACCTCGGCCGCGACTTCACCACTCAGATGTTGGCGCAACCGCGCGCTCTGGCTATCGCGGCAGGGCTCCTGCTGATGCTGGGCCTCATGCCGGGTCTGCCCAAAGCGCCGTTTCTTGTTCTGGCGGCGGCCACAGGCGTCCTGGCCTACACAGTCAGCAAGTCGGCAAGACAAGCGGAGCAGGCGGCGGCCATACCCGATGCGGCGCTTCCAGGGGCCGCGGAGCCCGAGGATGTCATGTCCTTGCTCCGGGTGGAGCCCATGGAGCTCAACTTCGGGTACGCGCTCATACCTCTGGTCGACGTGGAGCAGGGCGGCGATCTGAAGGAGCGAGTCGCGGCGGTGCGGCGCCAGATAGCGCTGGAACTGGGGATAATCGTGCCTTCAGTGCGGATACGCGACAGCATCCAGGGCCGGTCGAATGAGTACATCGTGAAGATCCGAGGTGTGGAGGTGGACAGGGGCGAGGTCATATCCGACTCCTACATGGCCATGAACCCGGGCACGGCCACTGGAGAGCTAGACGGCATCCAGACGCGCGAGCCCGCTTTTGGACTGCCTGCAGTGTGGGTGAGCGCACAGAGGCGGGCGGAGGCGGAGATGATGGGCTACACGGTAGTGGACCCGGCATCGGTCATAGCCACGCACCTGTCGGAGATCATCAAGGCCAACGCTTCTGAGCTTCTGTCGCGACAGGACACGCGCAACTTGATCGACAACGTCAAGAAGAATGCACCGGCGGTAGTAGAGGATCTGGTCCCGGCCCTGATGAGTGTGGGGGAGGTCCAGCGGGTGCTGCAGAACCTGGTTCGGGAACGCATCTCCATCCGCGACCTCGTCACGATCCTTGAGGCTCTGGGCGATGCTGCTCGAACCTACAAGGACATTGACGCTCTCACAGAGTACGTCAGATCTCGAATGGGACGCTCCATATGCAGCCAGTACGCCGGACCGGACGGCATGGCCGTGATTACCCTGGAGCCATCGTTGGAACAGATCCTCATGGATTCGCTGGATGCGACAGAGCACGGCGCTTACCTTGCGCCGGAGCCGACTGTTTACCGCGCCCTGATCACAAGCCTTGTGTCGGAGAGCGAACATATGGCGGCAGCGGGGCAACAGCCGATAGTAATCACATCCACCAGTCTCAGGCCGCACTTCAGGCGATTGGTGGAGAGGTCCATTCCTCAGCTGGTCGTCTTGTCTTACAACGAGATTGTGCCGGAAGTGAAAGTCAACGCGGTTGGGATGGTGAGCATTGGCGATGCGAGCTAAACGTTACGAAGGTTCTACTATGAAGGATGCTCTCGACAGAGTGAGGGAGGAACTGGGCCCTGACGCGGTGATCCTGGAGGCCAGGCAATCGCGAGGCCGTGGCCTGGGGGCTCTCCTGAGTATCCTGGGCTTCCGGCGCGCGCCGGTCTTCGAGGTGTTGGCGGCTGTGGACGGCAACGCTGAACCGCGGGACTTCAATTCGTCGCCCGCAGCTGCCGCTGCCACGGCTGCAGCCCAACCTGGGCACGCTGCGGAGGCTGGACCTGCGGCTCGGCCTGCGGATGCGGCCAAGCCGGCTCCGGAGCGGGTGTTCCAGGCCATTACGTGGGTTCCATCACCCCTAGCTACGAACGCGAATGCGGACGAGGCTGTGGTGCCTGTGCCTGCTCCCACGCCTGTGCCTGCGCCCATCCCGGCGCCTGTGCGGATGCGGGTGCCTAGTGAGCCGTTGGGAGTGTTGGGCACCCTCAGAGCGCTGGAGCGGGAGGCGGCGGTGAGGGCCAGGGCGGCGGGGCTGTCCGCTGAGATGGCAGACCTCTACGCGCATCTGGTTGATGAAGACGTGGCCGAGGATGTGGCGTTCGCCATCGTGCATCAAGTGGACACGGCCGATGCGTCGCAGCGCGAGACCGACCAGTTCAGGGAGTGGGCGGGCGAGCATGCCGCCGGGCTGGTGGCTGTGTCAGGGCCGATACGGATGGTGCGCGGCCGCAGAAAGGTCGTGGCTTTCATCGGGCCGACGGGAGTGGGCAAGACGACCACGATAGCCAAGATAGCCGCCTGCTTTGCGCTGTTTGCCAAAGCCCGGGTGGCGCTGGTCACTGCCGACACCTACCGCATTGCGGCAATAGAGCAGATAAAGAGCTATGCGGAGATAATCGGCATTCCGTGCGAGGTTGTCCACAGCCCGAGAGACATGGAACAGACCCTGGCCGAGCTGGCCGACTATGAGTTGGTGTTGATAGACACGGCTGGCAGGAGCCCGAATAGTCCAACCAGGATGTACGAACTGAAGAACATGATCGACTCCGCCATGCCCGAGGAGATCCATCTGGTGCTCTCGTCCACCACCCGGCGGCGCGACCTCGACAACCTCATAGACAGGTTCGAAGTAGTCGGGTTCGACCGGGTCATCCTCACCAAACTGGATGAGAGCATGACCTTTGGCGCGGTTTTCAATGTACACGCCAAGTGCGCCAGGCCGTTCTCGTACTTCACTAACGGGCAGAGTGTTCCCGAGGACATTGAAGCCGCTACTCAGCCCGCAGTGGCCGAGATGATCCTGTCGAAATGGCGGATGGCCGGAGGGCTGTAATGGGAGTTCCCGACCCAGGGACGGGCACAGGAGGGAGTGGAATATGTCTGATCAGGCCGCAGAGCTGAGAGGGCTTGTCCGCCGGGTGCGGGGACAGGGCGTATCTGCGCACCGCAAAGCTGGACGAAAAGGCCAGCCTGACGCTGCTCGGATTGTGGCAGTGACTTCAGGTAAGGGCGGAGTCGGAAAGACCAATTTCGTGGTGAACCTGGCTGTGGCGCTGGCCGATACGGGCATGCGCGTCACGATACTCGATGCCGACTTGGGCCTTGCCAATGTGGACGTGCTGCTAGGCCTGACGGTGAGACATAACCTGCACCACGTGATCAACGGAACACTATCGCTTTCGGACATCGTGCTCTCCGGGCCACGCGGCATCGAGGTGATACCTGGGGCGAGCGGTCTTCGCGACATCGCCGACATGAGGGAGAGCGCGCGACGCAGGCTCATCGAGTCATTGTCGGATGCTGTCCGCGATCGCGACTTACTGCTGATAGACACGGCAGCCGGCGTGTCCGCGAACGTGCTCGATTTCGTGCTGGCGGCACAGGAGGTGATCCTCCTGACCGTGCCTGAGCCGACGGCCATGACTGACGCGTATGCCATGATCAAGCTGATTTCTCGCGCTAACCCCGATGCCGCTGTGCGCGTGGTGGTCAACCTGGAGCCCAGCCGCCAGGGGGCCGAAAGTGTGGTGGAACAGCTGAACTTGCTGTCGGAAAGGTTTCTGAGCTTCCGCGTTGAACCGCTAGGGTACGTGCCGCACGACCAGTCGGTGATGAAGGCCGTGCGGAAGAGGCAACCATTCGTGCTTGCCTATCCGTATTCACCGGCCTCGACTGCTGTTGTTTCTATCGCCCGAGACTTAGGGGGTTTGCCGATGCCCACGGGATATGAGCCCGGTGTAGCGCCGTTTATCCGAAGGTTGCTCAGGGCGCCGGCGTTGGACTACTTGCTGTGAGGGTTGTGTCATGCAGCTTCCCTCGTTTGAGACAGACGGACGAATCCAGGTGAGGTCGGTCCGCACCAACGATTCGCCGCGTTTTGCCACGAAGATCGAAGGACAGGCAGATTCAGGCTACTGGATCTACGCGCCCTATACCGATGACTACAGGTCCATGATCCGCGTCCAAGACGAGCTTGAAGTGTCGATGCTGTGGAAGGGCGCTGTCTACTTCTTCGCCGCGACTGTGATAGGCGAAAGGCACGACCGGGTGACACTACTGCTCATATCGGATCCGGTGTTCCTCCGTAGAGAGCAAAGGAGGGGTTTCGTGAGAGTCCCCGTGCTGCTTGACGCCGAGATCGCGCACAATCCGCTCCCGCGGGACGCATCGGCCGAAGAGTGGACTACGGTAGCGACCGCCGACATCAGCGGCGGAGGCGTAGGGCTGTTCATCTGGAACGATGATGTGCCCGTGTGGCTTGCTATGGGGCGGCGGATCTGGGTGGCCCTGCCGATTGGCGAGGGGGGGAGCAGCGTCAGAGTCATGGGGGAGGTTGTGCGGCTGGAGAAGCCTGAAGCGGGACCGGCCAACGGCGTTTCGGTGGGCGTTGGATTCGTGGAGATTTCGGAGAGGGAGCGCGCGCGGATAATCCGTTTCGTCTTCGAGAGGCAGAGAGAGCTGATAAGGAAGTCGGCAACATCGGAGTGATGATCGATGGATGGCCTCAGTGTACGTGAGAATGTGAATGCTTTGTGGGCCGAATACGGCTCCACAAGGGACAGAGAGGTCCGGGAGAGGCTGGTCCTAAGCTACCTGGACCTTGTGAAGTACATTGTCGGACGCATGCCTCAGGCGACAATTCCCGGTGTTGACTATGACGATCTTCTGGGCTACGGCGTTGTGGGGCTGATAGACGCCGTTGAGAGGTTCGACTTGTCGCGGGGCGTGAAGTTCGAGACGTACGCGATGACGCGGATCCGCGGCGCCATCATCGACCATCTGAGGAACATGGACTGGGTTCCGCGTTCGGTGCGCCAGAAGGCCCGACAGATTCAGCACGCGATTGGAAGTGTCGAGTCCCGTCTGGACAGACAGGCAACTGATCGGGACATAGCCGAGGAGCTCGGCATCGACATCGATACCTTCGACCGGTGGACCTGGGAGATCAGCAGGGGCGCTTACCTTTCGCTGGACGAACTGATCGCCGTTGATGAGGCGCACAACGCCGCTACCTTGCTTGACTTCGTATCGGACGATGCCAGCCCCGACCCGGAGATGGTGATGGAAGTAGAGGAACTGCAGAACGCTCTGGCCGCGGCGATAGATGCTCTGCCGGAACGCGACCGCATGGTGATCTCCTTGTATTACTACGACGAACTGACGGTGAAGGAGATAGCAGTCATACTCGGTGTGTCCGAATCCAGAGTGTCGCAATTGCACACCAGAGCCATGATGCGCATTCGGGTCGACGTGAAGCGGGCCGCCGGGGTGTGAGGGCGAAGTGGGGTCGGGGCGCCTTGCGGGCTCCGACCCCTTATGCTATGCCTGCTTGCTTTGGGGTTTGTCCTTGGGAAGCGCCTGGTTGAGCAGGGCTCCGATCACTGTTGCCAGGCTCATGCCGGCGAACTTGAAGGGCCCGAGGGGGACCACCACGGTCGACAGGCCGAATACCAGGACGGTGGCTGCGATGATCCTGTTGCGGGTGGAGTTCATGTTTGCGCCTGAGAACAGCGTAGAGACGCCCACTGAGGCTATCATGCCGAACAGCAAGATGCTGATGCCGCCCATGACGGGTGTTGGGATACTTCGGATCACGCCTCCCACTTTGCCGAAGAAGGCCAGCCCCAGGGCGAAAAACGCGGCTCCGCGCAGGATCGCCGGGTCATATACGCCGGTCAGGCTGAGGGTGGCTGTGTTCTCACTGTAGGTCGTGTTGGCGGGTCCGCCCAGGAACCCGGCCATAGCCGTCGCCAGGCCGTCTCCGAGGAGCGTGCGCCACAGGCCGGGGCTTTTCACGAAGTCGCGGCCTACTACCGCGCCGTTGGCGTTGATGTCGCCCCAATGCTCGATGAGCGTGACCACCGCGACCGGCGCTATGATGGAGATAGCCTCCCAGCGGAAAGCGGGCAAGGTGAGCTCGGGAAGGCCGATCCAGGCCGCCTGGGATACCGCCGAGAAGTCGACGATCCCTGCGGCGAAGGATATCAAGTAGCCGGCAGTGACTGCAATCAGTATCGGCAGCATCTGCAAAAAGCCCCGGAAAGCCAAGGACGACATGGCGGCTATGAAGAAGACTGCCAAAGCGATGGGCCAGTTGCTACTGGCCATGTCGATGGCCACAGGCGACAGGGTCAGGCCGATGACCATGATAACACTGCCGGTGACCACGGGCGGGAAAAGGGCCTGGAAGAAACCGTGTCCGACAAAACGGACGATGACGGCCACTGCAATGTACACCAGGCCCGCGGCGACGATGCCGCCCAAAGCGTAGGGCATTCCGAACTCCTTGGATACCATCTGGATCACTCCGATGAACGCGAAGGATGATCCGAGGAAGATGGGGACTGTGCCGCCGGTGACCAGGTGGAAAAGGAGGGTTCCAAGGCCCGCGGTAAGCAGGGCGGTGCTGGGGTTGAGGCCGGTTAGGTAGGGAACCAGGACTGTTGCGCCGAACATTGCGATGGTGTGCTGCATAGACAGCAGCACTTTCTTGCCGGTATCCAATTGAAGCGCCTCCTCAAATCGAGTCTCACGGGACTCGTTTATTTGGTCGGTTGTACTGTTCTCAATCTAGCACAGCCCGGAGCGGCCTGCAACAGCGAATTCGCTCGAATTCGAGTGAATTCGAGCCAGCAGCGGCGATGGGCGCCCGGCTAAGAGGTCGGCCCGCTCTGCGCGAGCGGGCCGACCTCCGGCTCTATGTTGGGGAGATCTACACCTATTTCAGCTCTGCGATGCTCTGCTTGATGATATTCACGGCATCGGCCAGCGCCTCTTGGACTGTCCTGTCGCCGCGGAGGGCGATCTCGATGGCGTTGTTCATCGGCACCCACACAACGTTCATCTCCGGTATGTCGGGAAGAAGCGATCCGTAGTTGGCCTGAGCGCCGTATCCAGCGACCTCAGGCTTGCTCTTGACGTCGGGCATGTCGAGCACATCCATGCGCGGCGGAATGCCTTCCGCGTTCTTGAAGGACTTGTACATCGCGTCCTTCGTGGTCAGGGCTGCTATGAGCTGTGTGGCCTCGGCCTTTCGCTTGCTGTAGGAGCTGACGTGCCACCACTTGAGGCTGACGAACGGGGCTGGGTACTTGCCGTTGTCGAGCTTGGGTATGGGGGCGACGCCGTAATCGATGCCCGCCTGCTGCACGGAGGCGAGTGTCCAGGATCCGTCGATGATGGCAGCGGCTTTGCCTTCGTTGAGCATGCCAGGTGCTACCACGTGGTCGGTGCCCACGGGAATCA
This sequence comes from Firmicutes bacterium UBA5389, assembly GCA_002409965.1. Lineage (GTDB taxonomy): Bacteria > Bacillota > DTU025 > DTU025 > DTU025 > UBA5389. Next base: position 28,137 of record DHON01000016.1, on the reverse strand, counting down.
GACCCTCGTCGCGGAGGGTCTTGACCAGCTTGAGGGCTTTCACTGAGCCTTCGTTGGCAAGCCCGATATCCTCAGGGTTCCATCCATCGGCTGTGGGGGCGAACACGTACCCGCCGTAGCCGGCCATGATGGCGTAGGTAAAGTAGAAGTTCTCCAGCGGCCAGAGCAGGCCGAATTGGCCCTTGGCCTTGAGCTCTCGGGATTTCGCGATCACCTCGTCCATTGTCGCGGGGGGCTGTGGCCAGATCTTCTTGTTGTAGATGAGGCCCACCGAGGAGATGTCATAGGGCACTCCGTACAGCTTGCCGTCCTGCGTGGCCCCTTCCAGACTGACCTTCATGAACTGCGATAGGTCGAGAAGAGAGGCATCGATGGGAGCGGCGGTCCCTGTGGTCACCAACATTCCCAGCTGGCCGGAGAGGCAGCAGAACACGTCCGGGCCTTTGCCGACCGGGCCTGCGAGCTGGACCTTGTTTGCCGTCTCCAGAACGGAGATCGCCTCAACCTGTACCGGTATGCCGGATTTCTTGCTCCACTCGGCGGCGGCCGCCTGAACCGTCGCCTGCTTCTGCGGTTCGCACCAGACTACGAGGGGATCCGCGGCGAGCGAGACCGCTCCGCCGGTCAGAAGGACCAGGATAGCCGCGGTTGCCACGGCTAGGGTTCGCGCGAGACGTCCACTCATGGCTTTCATGATAACGTTCCTCCTTTGAGATTGGTTCGCCCTGTAGGTTCGAAAGATTGCGAGACAACCTGAAACCCTACTTGACAGCTCCTTGAGTCAGACCAGATACGATGTACTTCTCCGCTGAGAGGAAGATGATCACTATCGGTATGGTGGTCAACACGGATGTAGCCGAGAAGACAGGCCACTCGGTGGCGAACTGAGACACGGTGAGGCTTCTCATGCCCATTGCCACAGTCCATTTGCTACCGGATGTGATCACCACTTGCGCCAGGATATACTCTGCGTACGGCCCGATGAAGTTGATCAGGCCCACTACATACAGTATCGGCCGCGCTAAGGGCAACAGCACTTTGGTGAATGCCTGCAGCTTGGTGGCCCCGTCAATCATAGCTGATTCCTCCATAGCCTTGGGAACGGAGTCAAAGTACCCTTTGAGCAACCAGATGGAGAAGGGTATCGCTCCTCCGGTATACAGCACGATCAGCCCAAGGTGCGAATCGATCAGCCCGATCCAGCCCAGCAAGGTATATAGGGCCACGATGGCCATGAAGCCCGGAAACATCTGCGATATCATGAAGCCGATGAGCAGTTGGCGCCTTCCCGAGAACCGCATGCGGGAGAAGGCGTAAGCGGCAGGAGTAGTTATCGCCAGGGCAACTACCGAGCTCAGTGCGGATATCTTCACCGTGTTGAAGAACCACCGTCCGAAGTTGACATTAGGGTCAGTGAAGATACGACGGTAGTTAGCCATCGTCGGGTTGGACGGGATCAGGCTCGAACTGACCAACCCCGCGGAGGCCCGAAACGAGCAGGACGCAACCCACAGCAGAGGGTAGAGAACAATCGCGCACGCGACGCCCAGCACTAGGTAGACGATGATCATCTCCAGAGCTCTGCCGCGGCGTTTGGACGGTTTGGCCATTTTGCTCACCCTCGCTTTCTACTCTTCCTGCTTCAGCTGACTCAGGACGCCTGAGAGCCGGAAGTTTATCATGCTGAATATCACGACGAAGATGAATACCAGGACTGCCAAGGCCGATGCTGTGGACCACTGGAGTTGCTGGAACCCCAGGTTGTACACCCATGTCATCAGGATGTCGGTAGCGCCGGCGCCTTTGCTCCCCGCTACCGCCGGGCCGCCGCTGGTGAGCAGGTAGATGATGCCGAAGTTGTTGAAGTTCCCGGCTATCATCAGCACGAAGATGGGCGCCACCACCGACATCAGGAGCGGGAATGTCATCTTCGAGAACGTCTGCCAGCGAGACGCCCCATCGACCCGGGCCGCCTCGTATACCTCGTCCGGGATGCTCTGCAGCGCTGCAGAGATAATGGACATGTTAAACGGGGTAGCTATCCATACGTGCGCTATGAGGACACTGATACGGGCCCAGAACCGGTCTTGAAACCATGGCACTGCGGAGAGGCCCAACGAGCGCAGGAGCATGTTGATGGGCCCGAAAGTCGTATTGAAGAGCCCGAAGAAGACCATGATCGACACTGTGGCCGGCACTGCCCACGGAAGCATCAGGATCATCCGGAAGACACTCCGGAACCTGAGGCCGCGCGCCTGCAGCGCGAGCGCGAGACCCATTCCTGCGGAGAACGCCAGCACGGTACCGAGCACAGCGTAAGTCACGTTCCACGTCAGAACCATGTCGAGCTGGCTTTTCCATGTGGAGCCGGGCTTAAGCAGCTTGGCGAAGTTGGTCAAGCCAACCCAATCGAATCTGCCCGCCGGCGGGCAGTGATACAGGTTGTAGTTGGTGAAAGCCAACGATACCCCGAATACGAGTGGAACGATGATGATGAAGAAAGCGGATATGAGCGCCGGCGCACTGTACAGATAGGGCGTCAAGGGTGTGCCTCCCAAGACCCCTGAGTGACGTCTGGGCATCGGTAGAAGCGGCCCGGTTTTCCCGGGGCGCCGGGCGGCCCGGACTCGAGAGGCGGAGCGAACCGCGTCTGCGATGTTGGCGACGTGGAACCACGCGTATGCCAGCACCACGAACCCGGCCAGAATGCCGACGAGCAGAATATGGCGTGAGTCGACGAACCGGCCCGTGGGCATGAGGGTGACTAGCCCGCGCAGAGGGCCCCGGAGCACGGTGAACAGGGCCAGAATGAACACGGCTTCTATCAGGAGATTGATGACACCGCGCTTGCGTTGCCCGCTGTACAGCTGCCCCATTCCGGCGAGAAGCGCCGACAGCACACCGGCCAAAGCAGGAATAGGGTGACCGGAGCTTGGCTGGGCCATGGCAACTCCCTCCCTTGCAGCTCAGTCAATTGCATAGCGACCGCGCCGGCTCTGCTATGCCGACTGCCTCGACCTGAACATATGGACTGCGTCCTTCGCTTCTTCAGCCTCATCGGTTACGACTGAGAAGACAACGCGCGCGCGCCGACACAGGTCGTAGTAGTCTACAGCCTCGTCGGCGGTGACGTCTACCGCCATCACTGCGAAATCCGACGATCGACCAAACCGCTCAGGATGCTTGTCCATGAGGTTCGCCAGAATCTCAACGGGGCGCGCGGTATTGGGGTCGGCGACAATCTGGATCTGACGCATCCGTTTCAGCTTGAGAAACTCCGGCAGAACATGCGGCCCGGCGGAATGGCAGTGCACTTCGCCTATGCCAAAGGAGTCAAAGACCCGCTGTGTGTAGGGGGCGCCGAATTCACTGTAGTGCGTGGGCGAGCAGAGGCTGGATATGTCTTCACCGACCGCGACCCGATTCGGGCTGCAGTACCAGGTGGATAGCTCGTGTGCGAACTGGGGCGCGCAGATCTCATTGGCCTGCGCCCGCGCAAACCAGATTGTGGCCCGCGTTGTGAAGTCCAGCAGTTTGTGCACCCAGTCGGGATCTTCGTAGAAGTCCATGTAGATAGCTTCGCCTCGGAGGGCCCAGGCAAGGTCGAGCGGGGAGTAGTAGCCGCGCCCGAAGGGGATGCGGTAAGGCGCGATATGCTGTACCATGTATCCGGTAACGTAGTTCAGCCGGACAAACCACTTGTTTTCGGGATCGAGGCGGAGGGCGTCGAGTTCATGCTTCTCCTGAAGGACGGGCTTACACCAGCTGGTATCGTCTCCGAACTCTATCTGCCCGGCCACAAACGCGCTGAACTCGCCGATTCCCATATAGGGAACCACAGAAGGAATCCAATCATCTTCCATTCCGCGCCGTACTTCCATGAGCTGAGCTTGGTAGGCTAGGTAGTCATCGAGGTAGGAGCGGATGTCGGTTTCGAAGTCGTACTGGTTGAGGACGGGCCCGCGGAGGGTGAGAACGGACGGGAATGTTATGATCAAAGCATCCGGCGCGTTGGGCGCGCAGGCGAAGAAGGCGCGGACCCGGGCCATGCAGGCGTCCAGGTCAGGCTTGTAACACGAAATGTCGCAGAACATTCGACCACCTCGCTTGCTTCAGCTAGACGCTCACGGCTTGTTTAGTAGTCAGCCCATCAACTACTATATTAGGGTTAGGGCCATTGGATGTCAATACAACAACGGGGAGGCGACTGCATTGAACGCAATGAGATTGTGCGATTGCCATGCCCACATCGGGGATTCCTTTGATCACATGTCGGGGCGTTACGTATCCTACTCCCCCGACACACTCCTTGCCGAAATGGACGATGCTGGTGTAGACATCGCAGTTGTATCCAACATATCGTCGATAGACGATTGCACAGCCGGAAACGACGAGATGGCGAAGTGGGCGCGTCGCTGTCCGAGGCTGATTCCTCTGGTGTGGGCCACGCCCGGCATCACCGGGCCGGGGAAGGTGTTCGAGTATGTGGGGATGGGCTTTCGCGGCCTGAAACTGCATCCAACGGCCGGGAAGTATCGGGCGGACGACCCATCGGTCTATCCGTTGCTCGACGCATGCCGGGCGCTTCGTGTGCCGGCGCTGTTCCATTGCGCGGCCGATGGGTTTTCGGAGCCGGCGCGTTTTCCGCAGATTGCAGCCGACTATCCCGAGGTGCCCATTATCTTGGCTCACATGAACATGTTCGGCTCTGCTCAGGAAGCCGTTGCGGTGGCGGAGAGTTTTCCCAATGTGTACCTGGACACCAGTTGGGCTAGGCCTGAGCGGGTCGTGGAGGCCGTGGGCAGGGTCGGGGCGGAGCGAGTTCTGTGGGGCACCGATGCCCCGCTAGGAGGCTCAGGGCACTACGGGCGCGACCGGACCCGGGAGTATCTCGCATCGCATGTGGGCGCGGCAGAGCGCGAGGCGATACTGTGGTCCAATGCGGCATGCCTCTTCGGCCTCTAGAGGATGATCCGCATGCACTTCTCGCTATGTGAGCATATGCTGCACATGCTGAAGGTTCTGAGTCGGTGGGCAAGTGAGGGACCGAGCGGGAATAGGATGGACACGGATTTCACAGGCGTCATCAGCATCGAATCGGTGAGGGTTACGCCGATGGAGCCGGCGTCAAGCAGCGAGAAGAGCGCTCTTTGGGCTTCGAGCGGGATGACATGGCATCCTGGCGAGATGCGTGGGCCTGTCTCGAGGCCGATGGCGTGGGCGCGGGCTGCGCACTCTTCCTGGAACCGAGTCGACGCGTTTCGGATGATTATCGTGCCGGCGGCGTCCATGATCACCGCCGAAAGCGGCTCGTTCGCGGCGAATGCCGCTCTGACCTTCTCCTCGAGGCGCGGGCCGAGGGTGACGATGGCCACGATGACGCGGTCGGCGCCCTTGAAGACACTGCCGTCGCAGGGAATGGGGGTGTTGCCCCGGACGGTGATTCCATCTGGCGCAAGGCTGTCGATACCCAGCTCAGCGGCGATCAGGCGGGGCTGTACAAGTCCGGTCGTGATCGCCGCGTTCGCAGCGTCGATGACCTCTGTGGTTGAGCGTTTCACGGTTTCCGGCGCGGCGGCTGCGCCCAGCGCTTGTAGAATCTGGGCCGGTGGCGCAGCCTCGATGGGTAGGTCTATTGTTCGGTGCCCGTGGAGCACCTTCCTAGTCTCATTCATTATTTTCTCTTCCCTTGTTGTTGGTTTGCTTTCTCGGCGTCGCCTGAGGGCACCGGGGTCATAACTCCGTAAGCAACATGGAATCTGCGAATACCTGCATGAACTTGGCGCTTGCCGCCAGTTCCACATGTTCAACTACGCCGGCGAGGCGACGGGCTTCGCGGTACGCATCGGGGTCGGCAACTGCCATGGCTGCGCCCTCTCCCGCTGCGTTTCCAAGCGGGGCGATCCTGGCCCGGGGTGCTCTTGGTAGGAGTCCCATAGCTTGCGCCGCGCTCTTGTCGAGGTATGTGCCGAAGGCGCCGGCCAGCACGATGCGCTCGAGGTCTGCGGCGCTGATTCCGGCTTCCTCAAGCAGGATCTCGGAGCCGGCTCTGATGGCCGCCTTGGCGAGCTGCAATTCACGTATGTCGCGCTGAGTGAGGGAAACGCGCGCGGGAACAGCATGGCCGCGGGATATGGCATCAACCGGGTCCGACACGACGAACTCCAGGCCGCTTGGGCCGATGACGAGGCGGCGTGCCAGCGGGCTGGCCCGATCAAGAGCCTCAGGCTCGAATGCGCCCGCCTCGGATATGAGTTCGGCTCTTCGCAACGCAGCCACGATGCTGATCAGCCCGGATCCGCATATCCCTCGCGGCTGCACATCGCCTATCACATGGATCTCGATATCGTATCGGGGCGGGGCGCCCGCAAGGCCCGCCCAGTCGATGGCGCCTTCAGCCGCTATCATCCCGCAGGATATGTTGACGCCTTCAAAGGCTGGTCCTGCGGCGGCGGAGCACGCGAGGATTCTGCCGTCTGCGGCGAGAAGGATCTCGCCGTTGGTGCCGATGTCTATTGCCAGGGTGGGGCGAGAGCGCTCGTCCATTCCGGCTACGAGGGCAACGGCCAATGCGTCGGAGCCCACGAATCCGGCTATGTTGGGCAGGAAGAAGAAGATCGCTTCGGGGTTGATGCAAGTCAGGCCGGCTGTGCGCGCGAGCATTGTCCCCGTGTCGAGAACCGCGGCGGTATAGGGGATTACGCCCAGGCTTTCGGCGGCGATGCCCAGGAACAGATGGTGCATGCATGTATTTCCCACGGCGCTCACCAGACTCACATCGGCGCTGGGCACGCCCGAGCGTTGGAGGAGTGTGCGCACGAGGCCATCAGCTGACTCTGTGACTTCCTGTCTGAGTTTGTTGAGCCCGCCAGGAGTTTCGGAAAAGACGATGCGGGAGATGAGGTCTGCTCCGTGAGCGGCCTGAGGGTTGAGCGCGCCGACGGCGTCCATTATCAGTCCCGTGCCGCGATCCACCAGATATGCCACGAGGGTCGTGGTGCCGATGTCCAGAGCCACTCCGAAGTCCGCGGGGCGGGGTTGGGTATGGGCCTCGGGTTCGGACTGCGGCGCGATACTGCTGGGACCGGCGTGAGCTGGGCCGGAGTTTTCATCTCTGAGGAGGATCCTGGCTGAACTGGCGGCATCGGCGCCGGCGGCGCGCACGGCAGCGTCTCCGGTGATGCGGGCCTGGCAGGCCAGTCTGACGCCTGCCGCGAGCTCGCGAGGGGTGAGGTGATCGCGCTCGGCGTCAGTTGGCGCCGCGAGTCCTCCTTCGGCGATGAGGCGGCACTTGCCGCATATGCCTCGCCCAGCGCAAGGTGCATAGAGGCTCGCTCCGGCGCGCGCCATGGCATCCATTACCGTGTCGCCTGCACGGACCAGCTGCACCTGTGTGTCTGCGCCGGGCGCGGGCATTGACAGTCTGAAATGTTCGGTCAACGTCTTCCCTCACTCATGAAAGCATCTATGTTTGCATCGGGAGTCTCGTACGGGAGATCGCACCCGGTGCTGAGGATGAAGTTATCATATCGCGCCATGGAATCGAGCAACTCGCGCACGGCGCAGGCGACTTCCTGCGGCGACCGCTGCACCATGATGCCCACAGGATCGATGTTGCCGATCAGTATCACTTCGCGATCGACCCGGTTTCCAGCAGCCGGGAAATTGACGGGTGAATCCAGACTCAAAGCGCAGGCGCCGGTGGCGCACATTTCGCGCAGTATATGTGACGTGTCGCCACAGATGTGCAGCACCGCATTGTCGGCCGCTCCTGGGCTTGCTATCACTTCGCGCACGTAGGCGCCGCAGAATTCGGCGAAGGCCTGCGGCGAAAGGAATGTGGCCGTGGGTTCCAGGATTACGATGATGTCGGCCCCCGCCTCGGTGAGAGCGCGTGAATACCGAATGCAGACGTCCGTGCAGAACTGGACGACCTGGTGCACGAGGGATGGATCGGTTATGGTGCCCATGGCGATGTCGCTCGCGCCCATGAGCAGTCCGGCCAGGGTGAAGGGGCCCGCGACATAAGCTGCCCGTGGGATCGATACGGACTGGGTCATCAGTTCCATGACCTTTATGTAGCCGCGGACGCGGGCGTCTTCCAGCGGGTCGACCACGCGGAGACGGTCGAGGTCCTCTGCCTGTTTGACAGGGTGCTCCTCTACGGTGGGCGACTCGAACAGGGGATACCTGACCGGGAGGCCCAGCGCTCCCGCCTCGAGCGATAGATCCATCATGAAGAAGGCTGCGTCCGGCGCAAACCGTTCGACTATTCGCGACATGGTGGCGGCGTGCAGGGCGGGGTTGAACTCATTCTGTTTGAGGGACGAATGCGTAAGCCGCGCCCCGGGGTAGCCCAGTAGGGGTGCGACAAGCTTCTGCTTGGACGACTTGACCAGGGATTTCAGGTCCAATGCTTTCACCTCCTGGCGAGCTCAGGCTTGGATGAGGGATCGCCCGATGTCCACCGCGGTGCTGGCATCGGGAGCGTAGCCATCGGCCCCGATTTCTTCGGCGTATCTGGCTGTGACGGGGGCGCCTCCTACCATCACGCGCACCTGGTCCCTCACTCCGGCCTGCTCTAGGGCTTCGATGGTGCTCTTCATGGCCGGCATGGTCGTAGTTAGCAAGGCCGACATGCCTAGTAGGTCGGGCTGTTCGCGATGGACGGCGTCTACAAACGCGTTGGGCGTCACGTCCACGCCTAGATCGACTACGTGGAATCCGGCGCCTTCGAACATCATTCTGACGAGGTTCTTGCCGATGTCGTGGAGGTCTCCCCGGACCGTGCCGATGACGAGTTTGCCTGCGGACGGCGCGCCCGTCTGGACCAGAATCGGCTTGATCACTTCAAGGCCGGCGGTCATTGCCCGCGCGGCCACCATGACCTCGGGGACGTACACTTCGTTCTTCTTGAACTTCTCGCCGATGATGGCCATGGCGGATACCAGGCCTTCGTTGAGGATCTCAGCGGCTCCCCGGCCATCGGCCAGCGCCTTCTCGGCCTGTTCTTTGACTCTGGCGGCGTTTCCACGCTGAAGAGCATCGCGCATTTCAGTGTAATCGTACAATGCTACTACCTCCTATTCAGTATCCATTCTAGCAATCAGGGGATAGGAGTCCATGGACCCGACTGTGGTTTCATGCGCTATTCTGCTATCATCACTCGCTGACGGTAGGCGCTGGGCGGGATTCCCTCGGCCCGTTTGAAGCACCGGCTGAAGTGAGCGGGGTCCGCGAACCCTACTTGTTCGGCGGCTTGGGCTACGGTGATACCGGGCGAGGCAAGCAATCGCTTGGCATCGTCAAGACGCGCTTTGAGCAGATAGTCCATGACCGACATTCTCGTCTCTTCCTTGAACAAGTGGCTGAGGCGGGACGGGCTCAGATGGACCCGGGCCGCGATGTCGGCCACGGTCAGCTTGGCGTCCAGGTTGTCATGCATGAACCGTATGCACTCGCGCACCAGGCCTGAGTTGGACTCGGGCGCGCTAGCGGTTCCATCTAGGAATTTGTCGAGCACGTCCACTATCCAGAAGCATACGTCTTCGAAGGACTCAAGATGCGACAGCCTCTGGACGGCTTCGTAGTTGAGGCCCAGCATCAGCTGGGGTTCGGCGCCTGCCTCGACGGCCGCGCGCGAAAGGAAGACGGCGAGCTCCAGAAGACGCGCTTTGATGATGTCCAGACGCGTGGGTTGGGTGAGGAAGATGTCGGCGAGCAACTCGTTGAGCATGCGTTTGGCGTCATTGCGCCGACCGGACCGCACGGCGCCCATCAACTCCCGCTCCTGCCGGGGCGAGAACATGCCCCAGGCGGACGAGGGCGCTTTGGCGTTCAGCTCCTGTTCGAGCCGCTTGCGCTCTTGGATAGCCTCGCCCAGCAGGCGCTGCTGCAGGTATATCTCGTTCCGCTGCTTGAGGGCGAGGTCTTCAGATTGGACTATGTATGTTGCTATTGCGAAGAGCAGCTCTGCAGCTGACTGCACCCGTCTGGGCGAAACCTGCTCCAGCCGGGCCGCGGCCGATTCGAGCTGCCTTGGATCTATGCCGAGGTCGCCAGTGCGCCGCGTGGCCTCATCGACGAAGAAGTCGTCTGGTTGCCACATTGTGACCTGGCCGCACAGGACTGAGCCCAGAAGCTCTCCGCCGGCCACAAGCGGCGCCGCCCAGCATATCAGGCCGGCGTGACACTGGAATATGTAGAGTTCGCCGATGGAGGAAGCCTGCCGGGCGGCGCGGGCGTATGATGCGGCGCAGCGGTGTCGACCTTCGCCCGAGGCGCGCACAAGGGAGCAGAAAGAGCAGTCCTCCCAGGCGGTGGGTGCAAGTGCGAGATCGCCGTCTGGGGACATGACACGGGCCGCGATTCCCGTGGTCTCCTTGAAGGAGAGCAGAACTCGGGAGAGTGCGCCGTCTGCAAGAATATCCTGTAGATTGGTCACCTCGCCTGCCTCCTCGCGCGTTGACATACGGACAAGCGAATCTGTAGAATACTAGTAGTAGATAATGTTACTACTACTATATCACATGCGCGATGCGCGGAGGCAATGCGGAAGTGGGAGAACTGGTAAACGCGCTGCAGGACATGGGTTTGTCCATGAATGAGGCCAAGGCATACCAGGCGCTGCTCAGGCGGGGCCCGGCTAACGGATACGAAATCAGCAAGAGGTCGGGCATCACCAGGTCTGTGATCTACGGTGTCCTGGACCGTCTGGTGGACAAGGGCTACGCGCTCGCTGTGGACTCCGACCCTGTGGTCTACGCGCCCCTGCCCCCGTCTCAGCTGGTCAAGAGATATCGGGAGACGTATGAGTCGAACATCGAACGGCTCGAGTGTGGGCTGAAGAGGATAGCCTCGGGCCTGGACGCGGAGAACTACATCCTGGGGGTGGCGGGATACGATGACACCATACGCAAAGCCCGCGAGCTGATCCGCGGAGCGGAGCGCGAGGTAGTGGTGTCGGCGTGGGGCAGCGACTGCGTCCCGCTCCAGGACGAGCTGCGCGCGGCGGAGCAGGCGGGGCGGACTGTGATTCTGTTTTGCCACTCCAAGGTGCCGTTTAGGGTGGGCGCGATCTATGAGTACGGCCTGGCCGAGGAGATCATCAGGCAGAAGTGGCCTGCTAGGCGGATCATGGTCGCCGCCGATTGCCGGACGGCTCTGATCGGCGACATAAGGCCCGACGCCGACCTGGGCATAGTCACATCCAACCCCATGATTGTGCAGATGGCCGTGGAGCACGTGATCTTGGACATCCTACACCTCGCCCAGTTAAAGAAGGGTATCGGCGACTTGGCGGAACGGATCAAGACCGGTGAGGACTACCGCAGGGTCATCGAGGAAGAGCACGGTCGCCTAGGCCTGGGAGGGCAGCCATTGCCCACGCCGTTTCCGGTGGCCATTCCAGGGCGATAGCGATGCCAGTCTCGCGGATCAGAACGAGAGTAGTCGGTTTTCGCGACACACAGGGCTGGTGTCGCTAGTGGAGCCGACAGGTTGTGCATACGCAGCCAGACGGGCTTGCACGACTGGTGTCGGCTCCCACACGCATGCGTTGGCAGCTAGTCTTCTCCGTACCGACCGTAGTCCGCCACGGCCTGGTACATTGCCACGATATTCTCGGGCGGCACGTCAGGCTGTATGTTGTGGACCTGGCAGAAAACGAAACCCCCTCCGGGAGACAGCTGGGCTACTCTCGTGGCTACCTCGTTTCGGACATCGTCTGCGGAGCCATATGGCAACACCTGCTGTGTGTCGCAGCCGCCGCCCCAGAAGACTATCTCATCGCCAAACCGCTGCTTGAGTTGGGCGGGGTCCATTCCTTTCGCCGATACCTGTACGGGGTTTATGATATCCACCCCGATTTCTATCAGATCTGGTATCAGGGGGGCTATAGCCCCACAGCTATGCAGGAAGAGGGCTGCATCGGTCCTGCTCTTTATGTGCGACCAGACCCTGCTTTGGACTGGCTTAACAAGCCTACGGTATGTGTCGGGCGACATCATAAGGCTCTCCTCGGTGCCGAGATCGTCGATAACGACGGCAACCTGTATATACTCACCCACAGCATCCAGATAATTGTCCCAGAGGGCGATATGTACGTCTGCTATCCGCTCCATCAGGGCTGACGCAAATGAGGGATTGAGCATGAGATCCACAAGGAAATTCTCAAGCCCTCGGAGGATCCAGGCCTGCTCAAACACGCCCGACCCCACGGGGTCAGCGACCAATGCGTACTGGGTATTCTCGTACAGGTCTCTGGCTCTGTCAGCGAGCCCTCGGAATCGACCGGGATCATCAGGCTCCGGCCACTTGTATGACCTGAGACCCTGCATTGACGCGTCTTGTAAGGGAGAGCTTGATATATCGTAGTAGTAGCTCGACGGCGGATTGTACCATTCGACGCCCCAGTCGTCAATCACTCGGTCCGCCGAACCCGTCTCGTATCGCTTGTCGGCAGGGCCCGGTCTGACGTAGCGGGTATCCACTCCGAACAGCTGCAGAACCGACTCGTCCGGTGCGACGTGAAACTGCCTGAAACATGTAGGCGGTACATCGATCTTCAGGTGCCTCACAAGGCTTTTGTATGCTTCCAGTTCTATCGTAGTAGCCAGGCCACCCAGATCTACGGGTACCCGGTCGGGTTCTTTGTGTGAAAGAGCCGCGGTGAGTCTTTCCCGCGAATTCATTAGAATGAGCCTCCTCTATTGCGACACCGGTCCAGTGGACCCACGAGTTACCAGGTGGCACTGGACGGTGGACCTGGATTTGATCGGGGCGCCCTCCGCCTCCGTTGCGTCAATCAGGAGTATGGCAGCCTCGTACCCCAGACGGTGAATAGGAACCGAGACTGTGGTGAGCGGAGGATTCGCGTGAGCAGAGAAATGAATGTCGTCGAAGCCGACAATCGATACATCATCAGGGATGCGCAGTCCTCTGGCCTGTACGGCTCGCATTGCTCCTATGGCCAGCATGTCATTCCAGCAGACGACCCCTGTTATGCCGGAGTCTACATCCAGAAGCCAGTTCATCGCGGAGTATCCGCCCTCGATGCTGACGGGGAACCCGGTGGCAACTAGAGGTTCGCGCATCTTGTGTTTTGCAAGGACTTTTCTGCAACCCTCCTCGCGCAACCAGGCGGCTCTGCTCCGCATAGGCCCACCTATATAGCCGATGGACCTGTGGCCTAAGGCTATAAGGTGTTCTGCCGCCAGATTCACGGCTTCAGCATCAATGGAGGTCGTAAGCACCCGTGGATCCGGATGAAAGCGGTTTATCAGCACCATGCCTACACTGTCGGCCACGCGAGAGACTTGATCGTCCTGAAGCCTGGAACTGGACATGACCAGACCGTCCACCATGTGCCCAAGGAGCAGGTCTACCGACCGAATCTCGGTGTCAGGATTCTCATCAGTGTTGCATAGCAGCAGGCTGTAGTCTCTTTCCTCTGCCGCAGTCTGGACACCTCGAACTAATCCCGCGAAGAAGTAGTTCTCGATATCGGAGATGAGAAGCCCCAGCGTCTTGCTTCTTCCGGTAACCAGCGCTCTCGCAGGCGCGTTCGGGCGATAGCCAAGGGCTCGCGCTGCTTCCAGCACTGATTCGCGAGTAGACTCCTTAACTGCCGGGTCGCGATTCATCACGCGAGATACGGTTTTGACCGAAACCCCGGCTTTCGCCGCCACCTGTCGCATTGTCGGCGGCTTACTGCGGTTGGCTGATCCGCTACGAGATCCGGCTGGTGTCTGACCTGCATTTCGCGCCACTTCGCTACCCCTCCGAAGCTACCAATTGACGTACGAGCCCGGCGGCTACCACGAGTTCGCTTATGGCTACGCTCTCGCGGCAGGAATGAACCTGTTCAAAACCTACCCCGAGGCATACGCTTTCTATTCCATGCGAATTGAACATATTCGCGTCGCTTCCTCCCATGGAGCTCTCAAAGACAGTTGACCTGCCCAGTCGCGACAGGGCGCTTTGGACCCGCAACGCCACTTGCGAATCGCTGTCAATACGATAGCCGGGATAGTGTATGGAGATGGATACTTCAGCCGACCCGCCATGCGCCGCCGCTGTCTTTCGAAAGCACTCTGCAAGCTCCTCTGCAAGACGCAGCGCTCGTGGGTGATCCAGGCTACGCACCTCTCCACTCAGGTCGACATGCTCACACACGATGTTTGTCGCGTGTCCGCCTTTCACAACCCCCATGTTTGCAGTGGTATGATCATCCACTTTTCCAAACGGGATCCGCATCAGTGAATCGGCAGCTATCTGTAGTGCGCTTATACCCTCCTCGGGATTGATGCCGGCATGAGCCGCACGGCCATGGATGGCGACTTCGAGGCCTATGTGAGTGGGGCTTCGCAACACAACCGTTCCCACAGGCCTGGCGGCATCCAGCACATACCCCGTCTTGGACCTTACAGCAGAGTAGTCCATATGCTTTGCACCGGCCAGTCCATTCTCCTCGCTGACAGTGAATACCACCTCAATGGGGGGTAGATCAACACATTCGGCCAACGCAAGCCGCATACCCGCAAGTATTGCCACCACGCCGACTATGTCGTCTGCGGCCAGTACAGTATCGCCAGAAGAGACGATTCTGTCCCCCAGAACAACAGGCTGTATGCCACAGCCGGGCGCCACACGGTCCAGATGCGCACAGAGCAGGATGGGCTCTCCGCCCATCTGTCCAGGCAGTCGGCCTATGACGTTTCCCGTCTCTCCGCCAAAACGCCTCCCAGCGTCATCCCTTGCAACCTCGAGTCCCAAGTCCTCCAGCTTGGCGGCAACGACATTCGACAGCTCTCCTTCGCGGCCGGATTCAGCATCGATCCGGGCCAGCGCGCAGAACTCGTCAACCATCTCTGCGGCCAGGCTGTTTCCATTAGTATACTTCTCGTTCAAGAGCATTCACCCTTCCGCAGATTACGGCCTGCAGATGACTATGTCCGATGTGTAGCGATTCAGCTTGGCCTCATCCACTTGATAGTCAGTGTCGGCGTCCAGGAACCCGTTCGCATGGGCAATGCTGGGAGTCACAATGTCCTCCACAAGAAAACGGTCACTTGTTTCGATGTCTGCTGCGTACACGAAGTTCTCCAGGGTGGAAATAGCCAGCTTGAAGCGTTGTCCGATTCCAGTCTCGATCATGCCGCCGGCCCAGCAACCGATGTCTGCCGAGCGGCACACATCGTGGATGCGGATGGAGTTGAGAATGCCGCCCACTCTGCCGTACTTGACATTCACGATGCGGCAACTGCCCAGGTGAACAGCTTTGCGTGCATCCTCCACCGAGTGAATGCTCTCGTCCAGACATATCGGCGTCTTGATTCGCGATTGGAGCTGAGAATGGTCTACGATGTCATCCTCAGACAGGGGTTGCTCTATCATGAGCAGGTTGTACTGATCCAGCCCGGACAGGAGTTCGACGTCATCCAGGGTGTATGAGGAATTGGCGTCCACCATCAGAGTAATATCGGGAAACCGAGATCTTACAGTCTCCACTGTTTCAAGGTCCTTGCCGGGTTCGATTTTTACCTTGATTCTTCTGTAGCCCTCATCCAGGTAACTCTGGATCTTGGACAGCAAATCATCCGCCGTTGGCTGAATTCCTATGCTGACTCCGATATCTACACGCGGATTCGTACCGCCCACGAGCTTCCACAGAGGAATCTCCCGGGTCTTCGACTCCAAATCCCAGAGAGCCGTCTCTATAGTGGCTTTCGCGTGGTTGTGTCCCTTGATCGAATCTACCATCTTGAGGTACTCGGCCGGCCCGCTCAGTTCGCGGCCGAGCACGGACGGGGCTATGAACTCAGCGATCATGGCTTTCATCGTGGATATACACTCGTAGCTGTATACAGGGGCATAGAACGGGCAGGCCTCGCCGTACGCAACCGCGCCATCGCTGTAGATCTTGGCAATAATCGAGTGTTGCTCCGTGATAGCTCCGAAGCTGGTGCGGAAAGTCTGATTCAGTGGTATCGCTGTGTGGATGATGTCTATTCGATCTAGCTTCATTACCTCGTTGCCTCCTTACCGGGACATTGCGACATTGGGCCGTCTAGGCCTTAACATTTGGTCTACATGAGTGCGTTCGGTCAACCGGCGAGTCCCAGCAGACGCGGCACCACGAGCACGAAGTTTTCGGAGAACGCCACTACCGCCAACGCGGCTATCAGGCACAGTACGAAAGGCCATATTTCGCGCATCACATTCTCGATACTCTCGCGGCCGACGGCACACGCCACGAATAGCACGCCGCCGACGGGAGGAGTGATCAACCCGATGTTAAGGGCGATTACCATTACCGCCCCGAAATGCAGAGGATTCACTCCGAGCCTTACGGCGACCGGCGTCAGTATCGGGGCCAGGATGATGATGGCGGCGGTAAGGTCCATGAAGCACCCAACGATCAGAAGGAATATGCAGGAGTACAACATGAAGAGCTCCTTGCTGGCCGAGATCCCCATGAGGAAACCCGCGAGTGCGGCCGGAATCTGTTCAGCCGCCAACACCCAGCTGAGCACGCCTCCCATAGACACCAGAAGGAGTGAAACCCCGGTAGTGTAGACTGTCTTTTTGAGCACTTCCCACAAGACCTTGGAGTTGAGAGTCTTGAAGGCAAGTCCGCCCACAAGAAGAGCGTAACCCACTGCCACTGCCGCGGCCTCTGTCGGCGTGAAGATTCCGCCCAGGATGCCTCCGATGATGATCACGGGCATTACCAGAGCCAGGATTCCTTCCCGCACGGCTTCTTTCAGCCTTGTCCAAGAGAACTTGCCTGCGTACGCTTGATATCCGCGGCGAGCTGAGATCATGTGGTTGGCGACCATCATCAGAGCTGTCATCAAGAGACCCGGGAGTATCCCCGATGCAAACAGCCCGGCAACGGAAACCCCAACGGCGGATCCGAATACTACCATAGGTATGCTCGGGGGTATTGTCGGTCCGATTACAGAAGTTGCTGCTGTGATTGCGGTGGCATAGGGTTTCGAGTACCCCGAATCAGTCATGGCCGGGATGAGGATCGTTCCCATGCCCGCAACGTCCGCGGCGGCAGATCCGGATATGCCTGCGAACATCGCGCTCTCCAAGCAATTTACATGCCCGAGCCCTCCCTTGAAGTGACCGACAAGCGAATTCGCGAGCTTGATTATGCGCTCGCTGATGCCCAGAGCGTTCATCAGCTCGCCGGCTAGGCAGTAGAAGGGGATAGCCATCAGCACGTACGAATCCATTCCCGAGAAGATCTGCTGGGGGACCAGAAAGAGGAAGCTTCTGCCGCCTGTGGTGAGGAGAGCTATTAGTCCCGCCAGTCCCAGCACGAACGCGATAGGCGTGCCGATGATGAGCATTACGGCGAAGGATACTAGCACGATCGTCATCACTGTTCAAGCCCTCCCAACTCAATGGCTATCTTTGCGATTACGACTATCAGGATCACGACGCCGCCCAGCGGCACCAGCGAAAGCGGTATCCACATGGGGATCGGCAGTATCTGAGCCCTGGCGCCCGACGAGAAGACCCATCTGAAGCCCTCAAAGATCATCACCAGCGACAAAGCCCCCACCAGCAGGTAGCTGACGACGCCAGCGACCTTCTGCCATCGTGGAGGCAGTCTGTCGACCATAGTCGTGAAGCCGACGTGCTCGTCCTTCCACAGAGCCAGAGCTGTGCCGAACATGCCGACCAGGATCATCATGTAGCGGGTGAGCTCCTCAGTCCATGACAAGGCGTTCGCCAGAACATACCTGAAGAATATGCCTATCAGGGCAATGACCACCATCATGCCAAGAACGAATGCGCACAGGTTTACCAGGACCGAATCGAGCAAGTCTACGGCACGTATCAGGTGTGTGCGCCCCCTGGAACTCAACTGTATCGTCCTCCCTCTGATAGGCGCTGTGGTGCCTTGCCATCACAAGGCCCACAGCGCCCAGGTGTCGTCGGCCGACATGGCAACGTCCGATAGCTTACTTACCCTCTACGCGCTTTTCTATGGCATCAACCGTCGACACGAAGCGATCAACGAGAGCCGGATCCATCTTGGCCTTGGACCAGTCGAGAACCGCGGTACGCCCAAGCCTCCGGAATTCCTGGTATCCCGCATCGTCCAGCGGAGTAACCTGCATGCCAAGGTCCTTCAGAGCCTGAAAACCGGTGGCCTGCACAACCTGGGTCACGCCCGCCGCTGCCAGCTTGCTGTAGTAGAACGCATCGTCAACGATCTTGCGAACATCGGCAGGGAGTTTCTTGTACCATTGGGCATTGACGACAACCCAGTGTCCGCCGAGAATAGTACGGCTGATGGTCGCGTACTTCTGAACCTCATAAATGTTGGAGTTCAGCAGTATGGAGACCGGGTTGACCTGTCCCTGAACTACACCCGTCTGAAGGCTGGTGTATGTTTCGCTCCATGCTATGGGCACTGCATTGGCGCCCAGAGCCTTGAACATGGCCACCTGGCTGTCGTCCATTGCTCTGAACTTGATGCCTTTCATGTCGGCAGGCTTTCGGATCGGCCTTATGTTGTTGGTTAGGCAAGACAGACCGCCAATCTCAAACACGCATGTGGAAACAAGCCCCGTCTTCTTCTCCATATCTGCGAAGAGCTGCTTGACGAAATCGCTTTCCAGTACCGCGGCGACCACACGGTCGCTATTGTACATGAAAGGAGTGTTGAGAAGGATAGCGGGCTGATAGAGCTGGCTCAATCCTCCTATTGATGCCAGATTGACCTGAATGGCCCCTGCCTTGGTCAGTTCGAGGCGTTCCCTTTCCTTCCCCAACACGCTGGAAGGATGAATCTCGACCGTGTAAGCGCCCTCCGTGGCGTTTTCGACGTAGCTCTTGAAGACTACCGCGAACGAGTGACACGGATCGTAGGGGTCCGAAGTTTGGTCATGAGCCAACCTGATGACGTTCTTGGGCGCCGCGGATGAACCCACGGTCATGGCCAAAGATGCGATAACCACAAGAACAAGACCTGCCAGGACGCGATTTCTGAATTTCACTGATATACCCTCCTACCTTTTGCGATACATGGTCATGCTTCAGAATCTACACCCGAAAGTACGCCTTCTCACCACCCGATGCGAACAGCTTCCGTGACTACGACTGCGGATGGCAGAAGCAATCCCGCATCCCCGGCCCCACCTCCTCGGCATCATAGTTCGGCACATACCAAGACAGACTGCGTTGATGCTATTGTCTGTAATGTCCGCAATGTCCGCTATGGACATGAAAAATGTCTCTCCAAGACTAGCAATACGACATAACACTTGAAAATCCTCCTGACAACGTAAGAACTAATACGCCATTGCCCTCAGCTGCGGAGGGATTTTCGCTTATGGGGAGAATCCTCATGTCAGGACGGGCTGTAGCTTCAGAGTAGGCTTCGGCTCGAACTGCGGGAGGCGGTGTCAGCGTGGATAGTCAAGGCGTGAACAGCTCGGGCGCAGGAATTGACCGGGAAATGGCTCGGATGATCGATCACACTCTGCTCAAACCGGACGCATCGCCGGAGCAGATTAGGCAGCTATGTGAGGAAGCGCGGGCGTATGGTTTCGCGTCAGTGTGTGTCAACCCGTGCAACTGCGCGCTGGCGCAGGAGGCGCTCCGGGGAAGCGATGCGCGGGTGTGTACCGTGATAGGATTTCCTCTGGGAGCGTCTACATCGCTGGTCAAGGCGGTTGAGGCTCGTGATGCGATGGCGAACGGAGCAGAAGAGGTGGACATGGTCATCAACATAGGGGCCCTGAAGGCTGGCTGCGACGACCTGGTGCTCCGGGACATTCGGGCGGTGGTGGAGGCGGCCGGCGGGCAGGCGCTGGTGAAGGTGATCATCGAGACCGGTCTGCTGTCGGATGAAGAGAAAGTGCGCGCATGTGTGTTGGCCAAGCGTGCGGGTGCGGACTTCGTGAAGACTTCTACGGGTTTTGGCCCGGGCGGCGCGACTGTGGAGGATGTGGCCTTGATGAGGCGTACAGTCGGCGACTCAATGGGGGTCAAGGCTTCGGGCGGGGTACGGGATGCCCGGACTGCCAGGGCGATGGTACGGGCGGGGGCTACCAGGATCGGAGCCAGCGCCGGCGTGGCCATAGTCACAGCTCGAGTTGGCGCGGAGCCTGCGTCTGACTCGTAGCTCATGGGAGGGATTGTCGTGAGTGACAAGTGTGTAATCGATGCCATAGAGGCCATTAAGGGCAGGCGTTCTGTTCGCAGATACCTTTCCGACTCTGTGCCCAGGGAGATAATCGAGGATATCGTGGACTGCGGGCGGCTGGCGCCATCGGCCCGCAATGATCAGCCCTGGGAGTTCGTGGTCGTGACTGATCAGGTGATCCGAGAAGAGATCGCGGCCGCAGCGACTTATGGGAAATTCGTCGCGGACGCGCCCGTCTGCATACTGGCATTTGCCAGGCAGACGCCGAGGCATACAGAGGATACCTGTGCAGCTGTGGAGAATATGCTCATTGCAGCCCATGCGCATGGGCTGGGAAGCTGCTGGATTGCAGGGGAGAATGCTCCGTATGAAAGGGAAATCGCCAGGATATGCAAAGCGCCGGACGGGTTCCGGCTGGTTGCGCTGTTCTCTCTGGGGTACGCGAACGAGAAGCCTGGGCCGCACAAGCGCAGCCTGGACGAGGTACTCCACTGGGAGACGTTCTAGGCAGCGCGCATCGCGCCTCGCGGCATTCGCCGCGCTCGTTCTGGCGGTGGCGGCCGGGGTCGCCGCCGCCGTTGTTCTTCTCGAGCTGCGCATGCCTGCACGCCTTGCGCTGTCCCTTTCCATCGCTGAGTTCAGGGAGGACGCCGCGGAGAACGGCCAGACGCCGAGATTTCGCGAGATCGATGATGGCGCGTTGGCCGACCTGTGTGCGTATGTACAGAGATGCTCGCGCCTAGGGGCGCCGGCCCTTCCCGCACAGCGTGTGCAGTCGCTGCTGGCGCGAAGGGCAGCGCGCGGGCGGGACGCCGCGGCGAGTCCGTCCCGCGCGAGCCTGGCACGGGAAGCGCACCAGATGGTGCTTTCCGAGAACGGCGGGGAATGGGAGTCGGGATTCCACCGGAGCAGACTGGAGCGGATCGCGCGCGTTTTGGCGATGGCCGCGGGCGATGCGCCTGATTCCTACATACTGACTCTTCTCGACACTACGCAGACCAACGCGGTGTCCACTGCGGATGGGCGCATCTACGTCACCCGCGGCCTGGTCACAACATCCACGGATGATGAGATCGCCATGGTGCTAGCTCATGAGATGCACCACATACGCTCGGGCCACTGGTACAGCTGGTGGACGGCGGAGGCGCCGGCGGCAGGCAGCGGCCAGGCCGGGGAGGGAGCGGGGCCCGACCCGCTCTCTGAGGCTGCCCGGGAGCTCGCGGATATCGGCGTGGACGCGTTGTCGGGTGCGGCTACCACGTCGTACGCGCAGGAGTTCGAGGCGGACGCGCGTGGCGTGTTGTTGGCGTCGATGTGTGGCTACGATGGTCGTCAGATGTACAGCATTCTCACGCGCCTGCCATCGATGCCGGTTACCAGCCACCCCACTGCGGCGGATCGGATTGCGGGAGTGAGCCGCGTCTTGCATGCCATGGGCGATCCGACATGGACGTTGTCGTTCGACCCGGTTAGGGTGGCTGTGAGGTCGGTTGAGGCTGCGATGCGCTCCGCGGCCGTGCGCCGTCCGGGCGTATCAGGAGCGGCGCTTGGCCTAGTGGATGTGGCACGCGTATGCCAGGAGGCCATGGATCGTGTGGATGCGCTCGAAGAAGAGATGAAAGGCAGCAAATGGCTGGGTGCTAGCGGGCTGGACGCCGACCACGGTCGAGTGTGCGGAAGGGCCTTCATAATTGCCTCTAGCCTCAGTGTGGTGGATGTAGCTGTCGACACTAGCTTCTCCTATGGCGCCGCCGGTGCTCCCGGCGTGGTTTGCGGCAGAGTATGGCTCATTCGGCGCGGGGGTATCTGGGAGCCAGCAGCGGCTCAGACTTTGCCGGGAGTGCGGTTTCTGGCCCCGGAGTGGCTGGCCGTCAGCGACGAACTGCAGGGCGCCGGCGGAACGGTGCGGCAGACGAACGCGGCCCACGACGTGCTGCATGTGGCCCGGATGTGGAGAGATACTGCCGTGCGCGACTTCGCCGGGCACCTGGCGGTGTATGCCCAGGGCAAGCTGGAATTATCGGTGGCCGAAAACTCATCCAGCGGGCAGACGCTGGAGGCTATCGGGTGGGCGCGGTTTCTGGACGGCAGGCGCGCCGAAATGCGCGCATGGAGTGTTCGCCATGAAATGCACAGCCCGACTCTGGCTACAGCGGCGTTTTCATCGGCGCTGACCCTGGACGGGCTGCCCATAGCGAGCAACAACACCAGGCTCACCCTGGTGCTGGAGAATGGCGAGTGGAAGGTAGCGCAGGTCAATCTGGATTGAACGTGATGTACACGGCGACTTCTTCTGAGTTGAGGTGGACGGGTTTGGTGATCTCCGCCAGGCCGATTGCTTCGTCCAGCCTGTCGAGAACGTGATCCAGCACATCGGACGGCACTGTCATCACTATGGACTCCACATCGCTCCCGTCCTCGTTAGTGCCATTGCCCTTGCTCAGCAGCTCGGCGGCGCCGCCTGCTTCAGCTGCGATCTGCTCGAGAATGCCCGGCACTTCGGGGGTGAACACGCTGGAAGAGACCGCATCCACCGCGTCCTTTCTGTCGCCGGCATGGGGTGCGAAGCCTATCGCTCCACTTTCCAGGCCAAGAACTACGCCGCGAACTCCCGCGGCCGATTCGCTCACCGACTCCGCAATTTCCAGAGTCGGGGTCGGCTTGAGCCAGCTGTTGTAGGTGATAGCCATCAGTATGAGCGCCGCCGCGGCGCCGGCAGCGGCGAGGTTGATGTAGAATTTCGGAAGCCCTAGTATCGAGAGGCTGTATGCCTTGCGGCGATGCGCGTCCGACTGAGCCTCCGCCAGGAACGACTGCTTGAGCCGCGCGGCAAACTCCGGCGCGGGCGCGGCGCCGCTCCTCAGGGCCGTTACTATGGCCCGATCCTCGCCTGTCTCCATTGCCTCCATCTCCTCATCGGAACGCACTTGCTTTCACCTCTTCCTCAGTGGATACCAGGGAACGCAGTGCCGCAATCGCCCGGTTGAGCCTGGACTTGACCGTGCCCAGCTCCACCCCGAGCTGGTCCGCAATCTGCTGGTAACTCAGTTCCATGAAGTACCTGAGCTCGATCACAGAGCGTTGCCCGGGTGGAAGCGCATCGAGCTTGCTGTAGACATAGCGGGCGAAATCCGCGTTGGCCACCCGGTCTTCCGGCCCGGGCGCATCGTCCTCTATTTCCCTGGGCACAAAATCGCCGTCGCCAGTCTGTAAGTCAGCGTCCAGCGACATGCTGTAGCGCCTTCTCCTGGTAAAATCCATGACCGCGTTGTTGGCTACAGTGTATATCCACGTTGAGAACTTGGCCTCTCCTCTGAAGGAGTTGAGCGACCTGCACAGCTTCAGAAAGATCGCCGATGTCACGTCCTCGGCATCTTGGGCACTGCGTAACTTGGAATACGCAAGCCTGTAGACTCGGTCGAAGTAGCGCTCGTAAATGATCTCCATCCCTCCCGGGTCGCCCGAGAGGTGTAGTTGTATCAGCTGTTCGTCTGACATATCGGAGTACATCTGGCTCACCTCTCTGGATGCGCGCCCGGATTTGCCCGCGGTGGGCGGGCGTCCTATACTACTACGCCATCCATGCAGGCGTTCCTGCCCGGGGACTCCTGCCACAAGGTGGGCTGATGTAGCACTCCGGCTTGCTCCAGCTAGCCAGGCGGTCGCTGGTACACTGGTTCAAGTGATATGACGCGGGAGGCGGCTGGAGGTTCCGTGCTAGGAGCACGGCTTGCAGCGAGCGGCGGGCCAGTGACGGGAACCATGGGAGGAAGTGACATGGCTTTGGAGAACAATCGATATCGAGTGGGGGGTGACGGTGTGTCGCTGAGATTTCGGAAGTCCGTCAGGATCGGGAAGCTGGCGAGGATCAACATGAGCAAGTCGGGGATAGGGGGCTCGGTGGGAGTTCCCGGCTTCCGCATCGGCATGGGGGCAGACGGGAAGGTACGCCGGACAGTGGGGATACCCGGAACGGGCATGTATGACGTCAAGGTTGTAGCATCGCCCAAGAAGAAGGAAGCTGGGCCCGGGCGGACGTGCCAATCCTGTGGCAGGCAGGTGGGGCAGAAGGACAGGTTTTGCAGGCATTGCGGGGCTAGACTCACGCCCTAAGGGGGCGAGTCTCGAAAGTTTGCAGTAGTGTGAAGGCATGAGGAAAGACAGAGGGGGTAGAGCTGTTGTTGAGCGAAAGGGACCGGGAAGGGGTCGGCTGTGTCAAGCGCCGTCTCGTCCCCATAGAGTGGGATGAGGGCCGGAGGGCGGTGCGGCTCATCGACCAGACGCTTCTTCCGGCTGAGCTGAGATACATCGATATTCGCTCGTTCGACGATATGTGCGAGGCCATCGCGATGCTGCGCGTGCGCGGGGCGCCGGCGATAGGGGTGGCCGGGGCGTTTGGGATATACCTGGGCCTCGCGGAACGGGTGCCGAGGTCGGCGGACGAGGTGTTTGGGGTCCTGGACGAGCTGTGTCCGAAAATGGCGGGCGTGCGTCCGACTGCGGTCAATCTGTCGTGGGCGGTGGACCGGGTGAGGCGGGCCGCGGAGTATGCGGCGAGGCGATACGAGGAGCTGGATCCGTCTGCGTTGCTGCTGGCGGTGGTGGGAGAGGCCAGCGCGATTGCGGCTGAAGACGCTGCGGCGTGCCGCAGCATTGGGGAGTATGGGGCGCAGCTCATACCGGACGGCGGGCGTGTGCTGACTCACTGCAATGCGGGGGCCCTTGCGACGGCGGGGTGGGGAACCGCGTTGGCCGCGCTGTATGTCGCGCAGGAGCAGGGCAAGAGGTTCAGGGTATGGGCAGACGAGACTCGGCCGCTGCTGCAGGGTTCGCGCCTGACGGCGTTTGAGCTGGCTGAGGCGGAAATTGACGTGACTGTCATATGCGACAACATGGCGGCATCGCTAATGCGCGCCGGGCAGGTTGATCTGGTGATCGTGGGCGCCGACCGAGTCGCGGCCAACGGCGATGTGTGCAACAAGATCGGGACGTATGGCCTGGCATGCCTTGCCAGGATGCACGATATTCCCTTCTTCGTGGCCTGCCCCACATCTACTTTGGACCTGTCGCTCGCCGCCGGGGACGAGATTCCTATAGAGCAGAGGGACCGACGAGAGGTCACCCACGGGTTCGGGCGGCAGACGGCGCCGGACGGGGTCGAGGTCTACAACCCGGCGTTTGATGTTACCCCGAATGAGCTGGTCACGGCGATCGTGACGGAGCGCGGGATAGTCCGCGCGCCCTACGGCCCGGGGTTGGCGGCGCTTACGCGGGTGTGACTTCCAGCAGCGCCAGTTCGCCATGACGCGCCTCTAGGGTGTAGTCGGGGCAGGATGCGGGCATGAGCAGGGATGAGCCGGGGCGCAAGGCAATGTGCTGGTCGTGGCCTTGATCATCGCACCATCGGAGCGCGCCATGGCCTGAGAGCACCAGGATTGCTCTGAACGCGGCGGGCGATGGCAACGACAGTGGGGGCGATGATGGCGATGATGGCGGTGTCGGCGATGATGGCGGTGTCGGCGATGATGGCGGTGTCGGCGGGGACGCCGGCGCGGTGCGATGCCACTGGCCGGAGCAGGTGGCGCGCCATACATCGAACCTTGCGAAGCTGTGCATGAGCTGCGGGGTGTTGGCCTCGAGCCCGAGTGTACATGGGCGGGTGATGGCTGGTGGGGGCGAATAGCTGGCAACCTCGAGCGCCTGCTCTACATGGAGCTTCCGCGGCTTGCCGTCTGTTCCGGGCCGCCCGTAGTCCCACAGCCGATACGTTGTGTTGGAGGACTGCTGTACTTCAGCCACGATGAGGCCGGCCCCCAGCGCGTGAACTGTGCCTGGCGGGACGGGTACTAAATCGCCGGCGGCGACCTGAACGCGGCGAAAGCAGTCCATGACGTCGTGCTGGGCGCGTTCGAGGGCGCGCCTGAGCGAATCAGGTGTGACGCCTTCGGCCAGCCCGTATATGATCGAAGCGCCCGGGGCGGCATCCAGCACCAGCCAGACTTCGGACTTTCCGGATTCGCCGGCGCGCAGACGCGGGTAGTCGTCAGACGGATGAACCTGCACCGACAGGTCGTCTTCAGAACTGAGCACCTTGATGAGCAGGGGGAAGTCATCGTAGAGCTCGCTCAGGGTTCGGCCGGCCAGCGGGCCGTTGGTCACCGTTGTCGGGCCGCATGGGTGCGCGGATAGGACCCAGGCTTCGCCGATGGGGGCGGGCTCAGCGGGCATCTCTTCGAACCACGATTCTAGGCGGCGACCGCCCCACACCTTCTCCTTGAAGTCGGCCGCAAGAAGCATGGGGTACAGTGGAAACAGTCTGGGCAAGGACAACACCTCGCAATGTCAGTCTCATATTAATGGTGAAAGCCTGCCGGGGTCAACCTGCAGCGCGCGTTGGCCCGCAGTCGGCTGATGGGGAAAGCTATGCAAGGATTGGAGGAATCATCGCAATGGATGAATACCCAGAGATCATCACGGGTGGGAGAATACTGATGGGCCCTGGGCCCAGCGGTGTACACCCCAGGGTGCTGCGTGCGCTGGGCGCGCCGGTTCTGGGCCATCTGGACCCGGAATTCATAGGTATCATGAACAGAACGAAGAGCTTGCTTGCGTGGCTATTCGAGACGGCCAACGAGTTCACGATCCCGATATCCGGCACGGGCAGCGCAGGCATGGAGACGGCGCTGGTGAACTCAATCGAGCCCGGAGATAGGGTGCTCGTGTGCGTGAATGGCCTGTTCGGGATGAGGATGGCCGACATAGTGGAAAGATGCGGGGGCGAACTCGATGTCATCGAGGGCGAGTGGGGCAGGATCATCGAGCCGGACGCGGTTGAGAAGTCGCTCAGGGCGCGGCCTGCCAAGGTGGTCGCGATAGTGCATGCCGAGACGTCCACGGGGGTGCTGCAGCCTCTCGAGCCTGTGGCCGAGATCGCCCACCGCTACGGCGCGATGCTAGTGGTGGACGCTGTTACCAGCCTGGGCGGGGCGCCGGTGCGGGTTGACGAGACCGGCATCGATGTGTGCTACAGCGGCACGCAGAAGTGTCTGTCGTGTCCGCCGGGGCTGGCACCGATCACTGTGGGCTCGCGGGGAGCCCAGAAGCTGGCCGCCAGGAAGTCCAAGGTTCAGAGTTGGTATTTGGACCTGACGATGCTCCACAGCTACTGGGGCAAGGAGCGTTTCTACCACCACACCGCGCCCGTGAACATGATCTACGCTCTGTATGAGAGCCTGCGCATCATACACGAGGAAGGTCTTGAGCAGCGCTACGAGCGGCATGCGCTGCATAGCAGGGCCTTGGGGGCCGGTGTCGAAGCCATGGGCCTGCGTCTGTTTGCCCAGGGGGGTTACAGGGCGCCCATGCTGGTTTCCATCGCGATCCCGGAAGGTGTGGACGATGCAGCTGTGCGTCGCTACTTGCTGTCCAACTACCGTCTGGAGATTGGCGGCGGGCTCGGGCCGCTGAAGGGCCGCATATGGCGGGTGGGTCTGATGGGGCATTCGTGCAACAGGGAGAATGTGGCTCTGTTCCTGACAGGGCTGGAAAGCGCCCTCGCAGCGCAGGGACTGCAGGTGGAGCCGGGCGCGGGCATCGCGGCCGCCAGGGCGGTCTACAAGTGATGAAGCGGGCCGGGCTGTCGGCGAGTATCGCGAACCTGTGTCTTTCTACCCAGCCTTGGCGCGTAGCCTGGGCAAAATGGCACAGGCGGTTAACATAATGTTCGTCGCGGGGCCCAAAATCGGGTTGTTGGGGGCTCGCGGGGGCGTGCGGGCCGCTTGCGCCAAGAGGCGCGCCGCGGCCCACGCCCTGTAGCTCGGGCTCGTGTGTGGGGGGAACTGGCTGCGCATCGCGGTCGGCATGCAGTCGGCATGTGGTCGGCATTGGAGGTCGCGAACCTGAGTCATTCTACTCAGCCTTGGCGCGTAGCCTGGGCAAAATGGCACAGGCGGTTAACATAATGT
>DHON01000057.1 GCA_002409965.1 Firmicutes bacterium UBA5389 | reverse complement strand
ATGGAGTGGCCACGATTTCGGGAAACCCGAAGGCGCGGGTAAGCTCAACAGACCGACTATGCGGTCTGCAGGGTTAGCACGACTTTGACGGGGCCCGGGGCCCTGGGCCCTGGGCCCTGGGGTAGGGCTTGACGATACTGACGAATGGGAGTAGTGTAATAGTTAGGAGGTACATACTTGGGCTTCCAGAGTTGCCTGAACGGCAATTGCGGGCGCGACGAGGCCACGCGTCCGGCGAGAGTCAGGCACTATAATATAGAGGAGGCGCCACAATGCGAGTAACCGGACTCATACTTGGACTCATCGGATCGGTGTGGGGGATGTTTGTTCCGGCAGAAGGGCTTCGATGGCTTGTTGTCGTTCTCTCACTAGTAGGACTTATCGCGGCTTGCTGCGCAATGGCCTATCCGAAAAACGCCGGCATCATAATGATTATTGCAGCGATTCTTGGCTGGATCTTCGGTAAGGGACCTTTCGGGTGGCCGGGCGCGGTTCTTCTCATCGGCGGGATCTTTGCCCTGTCCGGGCAGGGAGAGTTGAAAAGCTAGCGAGTAGCTATAACCTCATAGCCTAGCGTAAGAGAGCGGGGAAGCGATGTTGGCCTCATCATTGCATCGTGAGTCCCCGCTCTTCGAATACCCTCGCCTGCGCATTGAAGAGCGCCGCCTCGACCGAGCGGCCTGATAGAGGCATCGAAGCGCTTCTCGGCTGAAGCCTTTCTATCGGAGTCAGTCTTCCGAACCCGATAGCTTGGATGGGCACCATCGCGAAGCGAATCCTCTCCCTCCAGCGACCTCCAGTTAGTCCGTTGAGGCGCAGGAGTCTGCCGCGAATTGACGAATCTCAATTGCGACAGGCGGCAACGAGGCTATTGACGCCGGGGTTAGCCGACTGCTGAGACATAGACGAGGAGGGGACTCACATGAAGAGACTATCGTGTCTGCTCGTGCTTGCCCTCGTGATCTCGCTCAGTCTTGGGGCAAATGCGGCAAAGATCATTGAGCTGACTTACTGGACTCACACCGACGACAACAGGACTGTTATCGAGAACAGGTACATCGCTGAGTTCGAGAAGATGCATCCGAATGTCAAGGTCAAGCGGGTGGTCAATGAAGCCAGCAAGATGGGGGACCTCTTGCTCACCGCTTTCTCGGCCAACAACGCTCCGGACATCTTCAACCTGCAAATCGAGCTGGAATACGGATACATGATGCAGAACCGCGTAGCGCCGGTGAACTACAGCGCCATAGGGTACAAGAACGCGGAGGCTCTGAAGGCCGAGTACCTGAAGGGCGCGTTCGATGCTGTGACCATGGACGGCAAAATCTACGGCCTTCCTCTTGAGCTCACGAATTGGTGCATCTATATCAACAAGAAGATCTTCCGGTCAGCCGGGCTAGACCCGGAGAAAGACTATCCCAAGACATGGGAACAGATGGCCGACATCTCCGACAAACTGGTGATTCGCAATGGCGATATCATCGTGCGGCGTGGGTTCGACTTCAGGTATCCCTACTATTTGGTGTCGTTGCTGCCCATGGTGGAGCAGCTTGGCGGCAAGCTCGTCAGCGACGATGGCAAAACCGCCATCGTCAACGATCAGGCGTGGCTTAAGGTACTGAAGTTCATGAAGGAATGGGGACCTCACGGGCGCAATCTGGGCAGCCCCACATACCCGGCCCCCAGGAAGATCTGGAACAAGGACAACAACGACATGGCCATGTGTCTCAGCGGCTTCTACCAGCAGGGCAGGCTCAGGATAGACAACCCTGCGTTCTTCGAAAGCAACGAGTGGATGGTCATTCCGTTCCCGGTGTTCAAGGACGCGGTGAAGGACGTGGCCTGCTCCTACTACGGCCATTACCTGATGGTCAACGCTCAGGCGCCCAAGGAGAGGCAGGAGATGGCATGGAAGCTCATAGCCTTCATGCTGAGTCATCCCATGGAGTATCTTGAGAAGGTGAATATCATACAGCCCCGTCAGGACATGTTGCAGTCAAGGGAGTTCAAGAGCTTGCCGTACATGGACGTGTTCATGTCGGACATGGACCGAGCGCATTCCGTCTTCCTTCATGACAACGGATACCAGTTCGAGAGGTACATCAAGGAAGCAGTTGAGGCGGTCATGCTGTCCAAGACCACGGAGCAACAGGCCCTTAATACCTTGCGAGAGCGCATCCAGGAGGTTCTCGACTCGGATTTCTAGGCAGTGGTAGGTTGGATAGGGCAGGGCAGTCCGGGCGCGATTCGGCCCGGACCTGCCTGCCCATGGTTTCATCGTGGGGTTTGTGGGGGTGATCCGATGCGGCAGAACAAGCGATTCAGTATGGAACAGAAGAAAGCCAGGTGGGGATGGACATTCGTTGCTCCGTCTTTGGTGTTCTTTCTCGTATTCAGCTTCTACCCCATCTTCAACGCGTTCTACATGAGCTTCTTCAAGAAGAACTTGCTGTCGCTCAAGCCGCCTGTGTTCGTGGGTCTCGGCAACTACTCATACTTGTTCAAGTCCAGTCTATTCTGGCAATCGGCAGCCAACACGGCCATATTCACAGTGGGCGCCTTCGTCCCGCTGCTCGTTCTCAGCCTGGTATTGGCCGCGCTCATCATGTCGCGCCGCAGGTTCCAGAAGCTGATTCAGATGATACTCTACTCTCCGGCTGCGTTGTCATCGGTTGTAGCGGCGCTGATTTGGCTGCTGATCTTCGATCCTCGGGGCTTGGCAAACCAGGGGCTGAACACCCTGTTTCGAACGTCGGGCGTCAACTACCATTGGCTTTCGAGCACAGGTATGCTCCGCTTGTCCACCATCATAGTGTACGTGTGGAAGTACGTTGGCTACTTCACAGTCGTCTTTGTCGCCGGCATTGGCGCCATTCCGCATAGTCTACACGAGGCAGCGCTGATCGATGGGGCGGATCGATGGAAGGACTTCTGGCACATTACCTTCCCGCTGCTGAAGCCTACTACTCTGCTGGTGTCGGTCATGGCCATGATCCAGTGCCTGAAAACCTTCAGTACACAGTATCTGTTCTCGAAGGCCGGCGCGCCCACCCGTCCTATTGATGTCATCACTCTAAACATCTACAACACGGCGATCAAGGACCACAATATCGGCAGGGCCAGCGCGATGAGCATTCTGCTCTTCCTGGTCATGCTCTTTCTGACTTGGTTGCAGTTTAGGATCTCCAAGACCGAAGAGGTCAGCTACATGTGACCGACAGGGGGGATCGACATGAATGCCGCTAAGACAAAGTCGTCGCCTGCCCGGAGGCTGGCGGACATTCTGATATGGCTGTTTCTGATTGGAGCATGCGCGCTGGTCCTGATACCGCTGGTTTTCATGTTCACGTCATCCGTCATGCCGGCGATCGACATCATGAAGCTGCCGTATCCTTGGATCAGCGATCATATACATTGGCAGAACTTCTGGAACGGGTTGAGGGGCCCTGAGGGCACGTTCATATTCCTTCGCAACATCCTGAACTCGCTTGTCGTCGCCCTGTCGGTTACGGCGACTACTGTGTTGTTGTCGTCTATGTCAGGGTACGGGTTGGCGAAGTTCCAGTTCAAAGGGCGCAACACGGTGTTCATGCTGATCATGGCCACAATGATGATCCCGTTTGAGGCGATCATGATCCCGCTGTACATGGTAGTCATGCGGATGCGTCTGCAGGATTCCTATGCCGGGCTGATTGTGCCCTTCCTGACCAGCGCCTTCGGCGTATTCTTAATGAGGCAGTTTCTGCTCACTTTCCCCGATGAAGTGCTGGACGCTGCGCGCATTGACGGTGCCAGCGAACCTGCGATATTCACCCACGTGGTCCTGCCCAACGTCGGACCGGCCATTGCCACTCTGGCTGTTCTCACTTTCCGTTCACAATGGGACAGCCTGCTGTGGCCCCTATTGGTAGTTCAGAGCGAAGAGATGAAGACGATTCCTCTGTACATAACCAAGTTCATGGCTGAAACCCACAGCGATGAAGGGATCATGATGGCCATTGCGGCCATGGCCAGCCTTCCCATGTTCATCTTGTTCTTGACCATGTCGAAGTATTTCATCAGCAGGGAAGGCTTGTATTCGACTACAAAGGGATAGAGTTGCATCCGATAGCTGCGGTTTTTCGGGCGGGGCCATCCGGCCGCGATGGCGTTGTGAGCCCGGAGGAGCTTGAAGCGGCTGTATCTATGGTCGCGGGTGTAGAGTCCTCAGTGTAGAATCACCGTGGAAGCTGTGCCTTCCGTAGCTGCTGTTGAGATGTCCGACCAGAAGTCCATCTTGTCCTGCACGGGGTGTCTGTGTCTGGCGAATGCAACGACTGAGAGGATGGTCAACATGGAGGGTAGCCTTAAGTATCTGAGTCCCGAGTGGCGCAACGAGGTGCACGAGAGGCTTTCGACCCAGCTCGACCCTGAGAAGATGAACTACGCGACTACGTCTTTGGTTTCGGTATACAGCAACTGCCCTGATGGCAAGGACCGCTACTTCCTGGTGAACTGCGCCAACGGCGTGCTTGGCGATGTCATTGTGGGCGAAGGCGAACCGCCGGAGGCGGAATTCTCAATCGCTGGCGATTACGATGTGTTCGCCAAGATGTCCCGCGGCGAACTGGGCGCGCAGGCTGCCCTGATGAGCGGCAAGCTGAAGATCAAAGGCAACATGGTCAAGGCGCTCAAGTTGTCGTCTGTCGCCGACAGGTTCAACCGCATCATCGCAACAGTCCCGACAGAGTTCTAGGTGAATCCCAGCAAAGTAACCTTGCCGCCCATGCCAGACGCACCTTGGCCGCTGCGGTTCCCGTGTCACGGCCACAGCGCAGCGCGGGGCGTCCGTCTCGGCAATAGGCGGAATCACGCTGGCTGATTTGACATCTGGGCCAGGTTGGTGCAATATGTGTAGAGTGGGCTGACTGACGCGTCAGTCAGCCGGGAGCGCCGATGGGGCGATATGAAATGGAGCTGAAATGTGTGAGGTCTCTTTCCAGGTTCGTTCAGAAGCATCCAGTGGCCGTAATCATAGCGACAGTCCTGATAACCGCGTTTGCTGCCCTAGGCGCTACCAAGATCACGATGAGCACCGCAGTGCGGGACTTCTTCCCTTCGACCGACCCGGAGATAGTGGCGCTCGACCACATCGACGAGATCTTCGGCGGTTCTGACTACGTTCTGATTGCGGCGAAGGCTGATGAGGTATTCACGCCGCAGGGCTTGCAGGTTCTTGAGGATATCACTCGAGGCATCGAGGATGTTGACGGTGTTCATTCGGTCAGATCGGTCACCAACATGGTTGAGGTGCAAGGCACTCCGTGGGGCCTTGAAGTAGTGGATCTTCTCGCCGAGATGCCCACGCATCAGAGCGAGGCTGACGCCGTTCGGAGGCAGATGGAGGAGAACCCTCAGATAGCCGGCATACTCGTGTCCGAAAACGGTCAGTACGTTCTGGCCCTGGCCCAGCTTGAGCAGGGGGTCGATGCCGGAGCGGTTTCGGGCGAAGTGCGGTCGGTGATAGACCAACACCGTGGCGGCATCGTCTTCCATCTGTCTGGCTCACCCCTGCTGAGCAAGGCGGCAGAGGAGTACCTGCTAGCCGACTTGCTCAATTTGTTCCCATTCGCCGTTGTGGTGATCGTCATCGTCCTCGCATTGAGCTTCAGGACTATCAGCGGTGTGCTCTTGCCGCTAGTTACGGTGCTGCTGAGCATTGTGTGGACCCTCGGAGTGATGGGATTCATCGGAGTCCCTCTGACGCAGATGAGCGCGGTGCTGCCGGTGGTGCTGTTGGCATCGGGAAGCGCCTACGGCCTGCACATGATGCACCGTTACTACGAGGAGAACGGGAATGGAAATGGGGACGGTCGCCGAAATGGCAACGGCCGCGGAAATGGTCGCGGCAACGGCAACGGCAAAGACAACGGCAACGGCAAAGGCAACGGCAGCAACAGCAGCTCGGCCGGTCGCGCGCTTGAGTCGGTTGGGATAGCGATAGTGTTGGCCGGCGTCACCACTGTGGCTGGATTCGGGTCGAACATGTTCAGCAGCATGACGCGAATGCGCCAGTTCGGCGGGTTCACAGCCCTCGGTGTGGCCTTCGCGTTGCTGATTGCGCTCACATTCCTGCCGGCGGTTCTGACCGTGCTCGACCGGAGGCGCGGTTCGAAGCACAGTCGGATGGCGCGCGCGGGCGCCCGCAGTGCTGGGCGAGGCAGCGACAAGGTACGCGGCAGCCGGCGGTTCATGGAGAGTGTGGGCAACTTCGTACTGCGGAGGCCCGTTGTGGTGGTCGTTGCCGCCCTTGCGCTGATTGCGTGGTCGGTGGGAGGACTCTCTCGCCTCAAGGTGGATACCGACTTCGCCACTTTCTTCGATGAGTCCAGCGTGGCCCGGCGCGATTTCGATCTCATCAGGACAGAGTTCGGCGGCGTCGACACGATTCAGGTGTTGGTTGAAGGCGACATTCTTGATCCGCTGACCTTGAACGCTATGGATAGAGCGCAGCAGGACTTCCAAGAGGGAAGCGGGTTCGGAAAGGCTTTCTCCATTGTGGACGTTGTGAAGCAGATATCCTTGGCGCTGCACGAGGACGATCCCGAGTGGGACCGCATCCCCGCATCGCGCGAGGAGGTTGCGCAGTACTTGTTGCTTGTGTCGATGTCGGGCGATGTGGGCATCGATCAGATGCTCAGCCTCGATGAAACCCAGGCCAGAATACAGGTGATGGTGGACTCCACCGTGAACTCGTCAAACTCAGGCGGAACTCTCGAACAGGCCAGGGCGATCGTCGCGCGGAATCTGGATGGAGTGGACACTATCGAGGAAGTGAGCATCACAGGGCTGCCGTTCCTGTCGGAGTCCATGGGGAGGCAGATAATGGCGAGCCAGATGAGGAGCTTGCTCCTTGCCGGAATAGCGGTCGCGATCATCGTCTATTTCACTCTGGGGCGCTCGTTCACGTCGGCGCTGTGTATGGTGCCGATAGCGCTTACGATAATTGCTAACTTCGGCATCATGGGATGGGCGGGCATTCCGGTGAACTTGGTGACGGCCCTAGTGAGTTCGATAGCTGTTGGGATAGGCATAGACTACGGCATTCACATATACAACAGGTACTCTGAAGGGCTAAGGTGCGGGCTTACGCCTGACGAAGCAGTTCACGACACCATATCCAACACGGGCATAGCCGTTGCGCTGAACGCCATATCGGTGGCGGCAGGCTTCATAGTGATGCTGACGTCCAGGTTTCCGCCTGTGCGCCAGTTTGGAACGTTGATCGCAGTGACCATGGTGGTCTCGGCCGCCGGGGCTCTGTCACTGCTGCCGGTGACTTTGATCGCGGCGAGCAAGCGCGCGCCGAGAGCGAGAGGAGAGCGGGTATGAGGATTGGCGTAGGCATTTGGACTAGAGCAGTGAAGACTAGCGCAATGAAGATCAGCGCTGTGCCGGCGACAGCCGTGGCGGTGGTCATGGTCGTAGTCATGGTGATGGGCCTGGGGTGTGCGTTCGCGCCGGCGGCGCACGCCGCCCCCACAGCGCAGCAGGTGCTTGATTCAGTGGAAGGAACGGGACTCTTGGCAGGAAGCGGGCGCGCGGTGATCGAGATGACCGTGGAGAAGGGCAAGCAGAGGAAGGCGCACCGCCTTGAGGTGTTTCGCGTCGATAACGGAAAGGGAACATCGAAGCAGATGGTGGAGTTTCTGTTGCCTGCCGATGTGAAGGGCACTAAGTTCCTCAGCATCACCGAGCCTGGGGCTGACGATCAGATGTGGCTGTACCTGCCCGCGGTCGGCCGCGAGCGCAGGATAGCCGGCAGTGCCGTGCAAGGGCAGTTCATGGGCACCGATTTCACCTTCGAGGAGATATCCATGAACGAGAACACGTGGAAGGCCTACACGCCTGCCCTTGCCGCGGATCAGAAGATCGACGGCAAGCCGTGTTACGTCGTGAAGCTCACTCCCAAGGGTTCGGGCACCTCGTATACGTCGGTTGTGCTCTACGTGTGGCAGGAAGCGTCGATTCCGCTGAGAATCGAGTTCTTCGGCAAAGGCGGCAAGCTGCAGAAGGTCATGACCTTCTCCGACATCAAACCGACGTCGAAGGGTGTATTGCAGCCTAACATCATAGTCTTGAAGAACGCCTCTTCGGGGAGCGTCACTACAGTCAAGATAGTCGAAACCGACGAGCGACCTGTTTCAGACGACGTGTTCAGCCTGAGATATCTGAGGAAGTAGGTGGGACGTTTGAGTTCAAAGCGTTTGTGGATCGCGGCGGCTCTGGCCGCATTGCTGGGCGCTGCGTTGCTTTCGCCCGCGGAAGTGGGGGCTGTCGCTGCAACTGCTCCTGGCGCTCCCGAGTTGTCCGGCAGCGCCGAGTACCAGTTTCACTACGGATTCAAGGCAAAAGACATAACGGGCGACTCGCTCAAACTCCGCCTGGCCCTGGACGGCGATATCGGCGCCATGGCAGGTTATCATGTTGATGCGAGTGCGTCCCTGTCCACCAAGCCTGAACTGGCGCACCGGTTCAAACTGGGAGAGGCTTATCTGGACGTCTCATTGGGCCCTCTGGACCTGAGAGTCGGCAATCAGTTGGTGAACTGGGGCACTGCAGACGGGATCAACCCGACCAGTGTGGTCAACCCCAGAGACATGCTGGCCGTTGCCGATCTCGACATTGCGGGCGCGCCGGTCCCGGCGGTTGCAGCTACTTACTATTTCGCCAACGGGTCGGCCGTTACGGGCGTGCTTGTGCTGGACTTTGTGCCGTCCGCCATCCCCGGCGAGTTGGCCCAGTTGGAGATAGAAGGCAAGCCCGACAAGTTCCGCGACAAACTGGAAGTTGCGATTCGGGGCGAGACTATGCTGGGCGGCCACAATGTGTATGCTTCCTATTTCTATGGGTGGCAGGACCTTCCGGCGATGTGGCTCCAGGCTACCGTACTTCCCGAGCCGTATCCGCCTGTCATGATGCCCCACCTGAAATACAGGCGGATGCACCAGTTTGGCCTGGCCACAGCGGGCACGCTGGGCGATGCCGCGGTGTGGCTTGAGGGGGCCGTGACAGTGCCCGACAAGCTCGATGAGCTGGACGCACCGCCTCCGGCGACTATGGCTCTGTCGTCGAATGATCCGTCCTTCCAGATCGTGGCGGGGGCGGACTACACGTTCGACATCGGCACAGGCTTGTTCGCCTCGGCACAGCTCATCTACGACAGCGCCAACGCTCTGGTCAGCCCCTACACCCAGCCCGGGCAGGAGCGCAAGGCCGGCGTCTACTCTCTGCTGGTGACGCGCTACTCCCCTGCCAACGACCATCAGCTGGAACTGGTGGGCTTGGTGGACTTGACGGGCAGGGCGGGGCTAGTCATCCCGCGCTACACCTACAAGCTGGCGCAGGCGGTGGAGCTGTCGGTCGGCGCGATCACAGGGTTCGGCGACGACACGAGCCCGTTGGGCGCTGCTGTGCCCGCTGCCCGCGGGGTGTTTGCAGGAGTGAAGGCCAGCTTCTAGCCGTTGGGGTTGGGGTGGGGAGGAGGATAGCCCGGGATAGCTCTAGGTACGTGCCCGTAAACGTGTGGCCATACGCGAGAGAATTCGCCAGCTCTATGACTGTGAGGATGGGCTTTCCCGCTCTAGGTAGCTCTCAACAAGTCTTTGCGCGATGCGCCTGCTAGGCATCGCAGAGGGCTCGTATG
>DHON01000050.1:322-11009 GCA_002409965.1 Firmicutes bacterium UBA5389 | reverse complement strand
GTCCTTCCATCCGCTCGACTCTGCACAACCTGCGGCTTTTCCCGCAGGTTCCAAGAAAAACCTGCAGGAAAAGCCGCAGGTACCTATTAATTTCCAGCTGTCAGCCTCGCTACTTTCCACTTTGCCTCGTCCCGAAAAAGGACTCTGACGGATCCCTGGATCTGTCTCCGCTTCCCGTGTTGCCTAGTCCCGAAAGAAGACTTCGACGGGGTGCGTGTAACGGTTGGTAGCTGTCAATTCAGTTCCAATGACAGCCCTTGGCCCAGCAGGCGCACTTATGGCCGCCGCCCAGGTCCTCAAACGGGGGTTCCTCTCGGCTGCATATGTCCCGCGCTATGCGACATCTGGTGTGGAACCGGCATCCGCTGGGCGGTCGGACCGGGCTCGGAACGTCTCCTTCAAGAAGGATACGCGTCCGCGCTCCGCGGGTCTTGGGGTCGGGTATCGGCACCGCGGACAGCAGAGCCTCTGTGTAGGGATGCGCCGGGTTCGCATACAGCTCGGCCTTGTCGGCTATCTCGACGATCTTCCCCAGGTACATCACGGCCACCCGGTTGCTGATATGGCGCACCACCGCCAGGTCATGCGCGATGAAAAGGTACGTGAGGCCGAAGTCGCGCTGCAGGTCTCGCAGCAGATTGATGACTTGTGCCTGCACCGACACGTCCAGGGCCGACACGGGCTCGTCCAGTATTATCAGCCTGGGATTGAGCGCGAGGGCCCGGGCAACGCCGATTCGCTGGCGTTGGCCTCCGGAGAACTCGTGCGGATACCGGCGAGAATGGGATTCATCTAGACCCACCACATCCAGGAGCTTGGCGGTCCTGTGTTCCAGGTCAGCGCCGCGCGCCTCCCCGTGCACCAGCAGGGGTTCGCTCACTATCTCGCCCACAGTCATCCTGGGGTTGAGCGAAGAGAACGGATCCTGGAAGACGATCTGCATGTCCTTGCGCGCGTGCCGCAGTTGGTTCTTGCTCAAGGAGAGCCAGTCGTTCCCTTCGAACTGGATCGATCCTGAGGTGGGTTGCTCTAGACGCATGAGAAGCCGTCCGGTTGTGGACTTGCCGCATCCGCTCTCCCCAACTAGCCCCAGCGTTTCGCCTTTTTGGACGTCGAAGGATATCCCATCGACGGCCCTCACCGCGCCTACCTGCTTTTCCCGGATGATGCCCTGGGTTATCGGGTAGTGCTTTACCAGACCCTCCACGCTGAGAAGAGGTTCAGCCGCTGCAGTGTGAATTGCGCTCATCATGCAGTCACCTCCATTCCTGCCTTGATGCACCTGACCTCATGCCCCGGCTCGATGCTCCCAAGCGTCGGCGCCTCGCCCGCGCCGGTGCACCGGGCATCGGCCAGCGGGCATCGCGGGGCGAACCGGCATCCCATCGGCATGTCGAATGGGCTCGGGACGACTCCCTCAATTGAATGCAGACGGTCCTTGTCCTCATTGAGCCTGGGAATGGAGTGCAGCAGTCCAGAGGTGTATGGATGCATAGGGCGGTCGAATATCGCGTCTACATCGCCTGTCTCCACTATCTGGCCTGCGTACATCACTGCGACCCTGTCGGCGGTCTCAGCGATCACTCCAAGATCGTGGGTGATCAGCATCACCGACGCCCCGGTGTCGTCTTTCAACTTGCCGATGAGGTCCAGGATCTGCGCCTGGATGGTCACATCCAGCGCAGTGGTAGGTTCGTCCGCTATGAGCAGGCTGGGGTTACACGCGAGGGCCATGGCGATCATCACCCTCTGCCTCATCCCGCCGCTCATCTGGTGCGGATACTGGTCCACGCGCCTTTCGGGCGATGGGATCCCCACCTTGCGCAGCATCTCCACAGCCCGCGCGCGCGCCCGCCGCTTGTCGCGGTCCTGGTGGAGCAGTATCGCCTCCATGATCTGGTCGCCCACGGTAAACAGCGGGTTCAGGCTGGTCATGGGCTCCTGAAAGATCATGGAGATCTCGTTCCCCCTGATGCCGCGCATCTCATTGTCGGGCACGGAAAGCAGATCCCGCCCCTTGAAGATCACCTTACCGTTTGCGATCTTCCCGGGAGGGGTCTGGATGAGGCGGATCACCGAGAGCGCCGTAACACTCTTGCCGGATCCGCTCTCCCCCACTATTCCCAAGGTCTCGCCTGGCATGACATCAAAACTGACGCCATCAACGGCGGTCACCTTTCCGTCTTCTGTATCGAACTGAGTGACCAGGTCGGTCACTGTTAACAGCGGTTCGCACTGTTCGCGCGGTCTGCGCGATTCGCACTGTTCGCGATGCTTGCGCAGTTCACGTCCTCCTGCCATCACTGGCCCCTCCTAACAGTCGCCTACAGCCCTTTTGCATGAAGAGCCACGAGCAGAGCGCCGTACTGCACCTCTATCAGCTTTTTGATGGGTACGACTTCGTACGGGAGGTTCTCCTCTATGGTTGTGGCCCAGCCATCGATTGCGGAGCGCAGCTCATCCACAACGCGCTGAAGCTTGGCCCGCGTGCCGGGGCTGGCACTGCATCCGCAACCACACCCGCATTCGCGCCCGCGCTCGCGCTCGCGCTCGCCGGCGCCGGCGCCCCCGCCCATTGCCGCGAGTTCCAGGTCCACGGCGCGCGCCAGCATGCTGGCTATGAGCATCTTGTAGAACACGCCTACGTGTATGGAGTCCACTTCCTGGGCTACGGTGGCGGGTTGCTCCATGCCCGGTGTCTCTTTGGCCCACCGCTCCTGGGTAGGCAGCGACTTGACGCCCGACTCCACAAACGTAGCCACTGCATCGCGCAGCAGACGCGCTGTGGGCTCGGTGATCATTCCTTCGGTGGCCTCGAGCGCCTTCGACATGACCCCGTAGACCTGCCTCGATCTGGCAACGCCTTCCATTATCACATCGCGGCGCGATTGGGAGAGCGGGGTTTGGTCGCTTATCTTGGCCGACATGAAGTAGGGCACTTCGGTGACCAGAGTGAATGGGTCGCTTATCTTCTCAGCCCACTGGGAACTGTCGCATCCGCCCACAATATACTGCGCCGGATCGCCCGGGGCGTACTTCTCGTAGTAGTCATACGCATCGGTTACCGGGCACATCCGATACACGCCCGGGTAGAACGCGGTCGCCCACGGCACTTCGGGCTCGCCTAGGGATAGGGCGATGCCGCGCTCCACAGGGATCCTGTGAAGCTCGTCATAGTGCTCCTTGTCGAGTTCGCCCGTCATATAGTAGTAGGCGCCGCCGAATCCCGCGTTGTGAAGGGAATACATCACAGCCGGCCTAGTCAGCTCTATGGCCTTCATGAGTCCCTGGGTCTCAGGCTTGGGGGCGGTCCACTTGAGCGTCTTGTACTCAATGGGGAAGCTCCACTCCACCTGGTCCTGCGGGCGAGGCCTGTAGAAGTTGCGCGCGTAGTTCCTCACGTTGAACGGGCCCGCGAACCAGCCTTCGTTCAGCCTGGCGCCGTCCGGGTCGACGCAGGGCATGATGTGCCAGGCGCGCCCGGAGCGCAGTTCTTCATCGGCCATGAGCTCGCCCATGAGGAAGTAGGTCATCATCGCCCCGATTGGTTCATTCGGATGAGGGCAAGCGAACACGAGGATGCTCGTGGGGCCGTTGCCAATGGACAACATGGGGATCTCGCTTCCCGCGGTGGACTTGCCGACGATGGTCAGTTTGGCTATTTCAGGATGTTCCTCCGCCAATAGACGAGCCCGCTCATACAGCTCGTCCACTGTCAAAAATCGAGTATAGTCCGGCACTTTGGCCAGACGGTCTTCCATCGAAATGGCTCTGCTCATTTGCAATCCTCCCAGTCTCGGTTGAATTCAGTTCAGCTGTTTGGCAAGGCGCGGGTCGAGCGCATCGCGCAGTGCATCGCCGACGAAGTTGAAGCTCAGCACTACGAGGAATATGCACATTCCAGGCCAGATGATCATGTTGGAATTCAGGAGTATGAAATCCTTGGCTTCGCTGACCATGGCGCCCCATTCTGGAGTGGGAGGCTGGACTCCGAATCCCAGAAACCCCAGGGATGCAGATGAGAGTATGGCCCCGGGTATGCCCAAGGTGGCCGAGACTATGACCGGGGTGAGCACGTTGGGCAGTATGTGCCTGAACATGATCCGGGTATCGCTGCACCCTAGGGCGCTCGCGGCTTTGATGAAGTCTTCGGATTTGAGCGCGATTACCTGCGCCCTCACCAGGCGCGCGTACAGCGGCCAGCTGACCAAGCCCAGCACCAACATGACGTTGAAGATGCTCGGGCCCAGAATGGCCATGACCCCGATCACCAGGATCAAAAACGGGAAGGAGTAGAAAACCTCCACCAGACGCATCACAAGATTGTCGACCCATCCGCCGTAGTAGCCTGCGAACAGCCCCAACACCGAGCCGAGGACGGTGGCTATAGACACTACGACGATCCCTATGAGCAGGGATATCCTTGAGCCGTATATCAGCCGCGACAGTATGTCCCGCCCGTAGTTGTCGGTGCCCAGGATGTAGCCGGGCGAACCGGGGGGCAGGAACGGACTCGCCAGATCCATCTCATACGGGTCCCTGGGCGCCACCGCCGGAGCGAACGCCGCGGCCCCGGCGAACATGATCAGCATCACAAGGCCCACGACGCCCAGCTTGTGCCTGAAGAACACCCGGACTACGTGCGCAAACTCCGACCGGATCGTACCTTTTGCTTCTCTACTCATATCTAATCCTCGGATCAATCAGCATGTATAGTATGTCGACCGCTAATGTCACAAGCACGAAGCTCAGCGCGAACACGAGCGTTGTGCCCTGGATTACGGGGATGTCCCGTTGCTTGACGGCGTTGACCGCCAGCATGCCGATTCCCGGCCATGAGAAGATCGTCTCCGTAATCACTGCCCCGCCCAAAAGCGATCCGAACTGCAGCCCGAAGGTGGTGGCCACCGGCAGCAGCGCGTTGCGCAGGGCGTGCTTGTAGAGGACTATCTTCTCGCGTACCCCCTTGGCGCGGGCGGTGCGGACATAATCCTGCGATAGGGCCTCAAGCACCGACGACCTGGTGAGGCGGGTCAGTATGGCTGCAAGCGCACTGCCCAGGGTAATAGAGGGCATTATCAAGTGCCGCAAGTACGCCCACAAGCCTGCATCGGCGGCCCCCATGCCCCTGATGGGAAGCCACCCCAGCCTCACGCCGAACAGGAGTATCATCAGAAGTCCCAGGTAGAAGCCGGGAAGCGACACCCCTATCATCGCAAGGGTCGTGGCGGCATAGTCCACCCAGCTCCGTCGCTTTGCGGCGGCCAGCACCCCCAGGGGGATGGATACCACCAGCGCGAATATGGCGGAGCTGATCGCCAGGACCACAGTGTTCCCGATTTTCTCCTTTATCTGGTCCGCTACGGGGCGATGATAGACTATCGATCTTCCCATGTCCCCTTTAAGCAGGCCCAGCATATAGCGGAGGTACTGCTCGTACCACGGTCTGTCCAGCCCAAGTTCCTTCTGCAGACGCTCAACGTTGGCGGCATTGACCGTCTCTGAGCCCAGCATCAACTTGATCGCATCGCCCGGCGCCAGGCTCACCATTGCAAACACGACGAACGTTATCCCTATGAGAACCGGTATCGTCGCAAGCAAGCGACGAACGATGTATTTGCCCAATTGCGACACTCCCTATTAACCCAAGAGGGGAGGGACACCGCCCTCCCCGCCAAAGCCGCGATGGCCGATGCTACTTGGAAATCCAGACGCTGTTCTCAAGGGTGACCAGATGCATCCCGCCCCACGGGGGAACGAAGTCGTTCACTTTCTTGTTCACGATCGAGTAACCCCATTCGAAGTATAGAGGGATGGAAGCTTTGTCTTCCATGATCTTGCGCTGCGCCTGCTTCCAGAGGCTCGTCAGTTTCTTGTAATCGACAGTCTTCAGCGCCGCATCGAGCAGGGAGTCCACGGTCGAACTAGAGTAGTAGTGACCGTTGGTCTTCCCAATCGAGCTGCTGTGGAAGAGCGAATGCAGCCCGGTCGTTCCGGCGAAGCTGAAGTCGAAGAAGACTTGGGTGTTGCCGTCGATTACATCGTTTACCCACACAGCTGTGTCCTGCTGAAGGACGGATGCGTCTATTCCGACCTTCTTCAGCTGGGTTGCGAGAATAGTGAGCGTTCTCACTTGTGAGCCGGCAATCGTCTTGATCTCAACCTTCAGAGGTTTGCCGTTGCGGTCGAGGATCCCATCGCCGTTGGTGTCGCGGAAACCGGCCTTGTTCAGGATAGCCACCGCTTCC
This sequence comes from Firmicutes bacterium UBA5389, assembly GCA_002409965.1. GTDB lineage: Bacteria > Bacillota > DTU025 > DTU025 > DTU025 > UBA5389. The sequence goes on along the minus strand of DHON01000050.1, from coordinate 4,761 downwards.
TTGGGATCGTACTCCCAGAGGCTCTTGAGGCTGGGATCATACCCATGAGGCAGCCACGGCGCGCACTGGCCGTAGGCGCGCTCGCCGTGCGGCGCCACAACCGCGTTGAAAGCCGCGTCAATATCCATCGCCTTGGATATGGCATCGCGCACTTCGAGCTCGTCGAATGGAGGCTTCGTCACGTTGAAGCCGAGGCCCCTGTAGGAACCGCCCCTGCTCAAAGTGGTCAGCTTGGGGTTCTTGGCCACGGTCGCCATTGAGTCGAGGTTGAAGAGGTATGGGACTATGTCGACCTCGCCGGCGGTCAATGCAAGTATCTGAACCGTTGGGTCGGGGATGACCACAAACTCAACTTTGTCGAGGTACACAGGCAGCCAGTAGTTGGTGTTGCGCTCGAGCACTGCGCCCTGGTCAGTCGTAAAGCTCTTCAGCGCAAATGGGCCGGACCCAATAGGATGCCTGGCGAATCCGTCTTCGCCCAGCTTCTCAATGGCCTCGCGCGGCACAATGCCAACGCTGGGGATTCTGTTGGAGTCGGCCACCAGGAATGGGTTGGGAACCGGAGTCTTGATTTCGACTGTGTAGCGGTCCAGCGCCTTCACGCTCTTGATATCGCCGAGGGTGAAAGCCGTGCTGACCTTGAGGAAACGCTGGATCGAGTACACAACGTCGTCCGCTGTAACCTCGCGCTTCGCGCCCTTCTTGAAGACCTCGTTGCCTTCCTGGAAATACACGCCCTTGCGGAGGTGGAAAACCCAGGTGTTCTCGTCGGGCGTCTCCCACTTCTGCGCCAGATGCGGCATGGGCTTGAAGTTGTCTTTGCTGATGATGACGAGCGGATCGAACACCAGCCCGCAGATGTTGGTTTCGTCGTTGGCGGCGGTCTTGTACGGGTCGAGCTGCTGAATGGACGATGCAGAGACTTTCAGTGTGCCGCCTCTCGCGGGTGTCGCCCCGAAGACCGATGCCGAGGCGGAGACCACAAGAAGCGCCGCCAGAACAGACAGAGCGATTCTCTTGAACATGCACTATTACCCCCTACCGCGATTGTAGTTGTGACCTGCCAATTTGTATTGGGTAGATTATATGCATGTCGTATACTGAAGTCAAGGTGGGATTGCCAGATCACGGCAAGCGGGCCGCATGTTCCATAGAATTACTATTCACATGTATGTCAACCTTGCCCGTTTCCGCCACGTCCGCCGCCATCGCTCCCAGCGGCGACCTCGTACTCGGCGGCTTCGGCCTCTGAGCCGAATTGCTCGGCGCGCATCCACGCGCTTTCATATGCCTTTAGCCCCTCCATCGCGTCCATCATCTCGACAAAAGCCTGAACGAGGTCTGGGTCAAACTGCGTGCCCGCGTTGCGCTCGATCTCTTCCATGGCCTCGGAGTGCGATAAAGCCCTGCGGTATGGTCTGTCGTTCACCATGGCGTCATACGCGTCGACAATCGCGAGCACCCTCGCGGCCAGTGGGATCTCCACGCCCTCCAGTTCCCGGGGGTACCCCGCCCCGTCCCATCTTTCGTGATGTGAGAGTATGGTATCGGCGATATGTGAAAGCTCAGCGGACCCTTCGACGATCCGCGCGCCTATCTCAGGGTGGGTTCGCATGACCTTCCATTCCTCGGGCGACAGCTGACCCGGTTTCCGCAGTATCTGGTCGGGGATGCCCACCTTTCCGATGTCGTGCAACACACACAGCAGCGACAAATCGTCGACGGAATTATCAGAGAGCCCAAGAACATGGGCAAGCTCCACCGCCAGGAAGCGCATGCGGCCTGAGTGTTCCTCCGTCTCGTGTGTGCTCTCGGCGAGGGCCTTGCGCAACGAATGCACCAGGGTACCGCGGGGCGAGGTGATCTCCATGAACTTGTTCCTGAACATGCGGCCCTCGGCCCTCTGAATAGCCTCAGAGACAGGCTGCAAGAGAGAGAGACGCGTGCTCGCGCCCAGGGCGATGCTGGCAGGGACGGGCCCGATGTCAAGCTGTCCAACAACCTTGCGAACTCTTGCAGCGAGCCTCAGCGCAGTCCTGCGCTCTACATTGGGCATCACGACGAGAAACTCGTCTCCGCCCCATTTGAAAACGGTGCCTTCGTCGCCAACGGCGTCCTCGATGATGCCCGCCATCGTCTTGAGAAGCTCGTCGCCGGCTTCGTGGCCAAGGACATCGTTGACCTGTTTCATCCCGTTCACATCGGCCAACATGAACGTCATGGGCAGTTTGGACTCGTCTTCGAAAGTGTGGCGAATATGGTCGAAGTAGACGCGGTTGTAGCAACCAGTGAGGCGGTCATGGTAGATAAGGTATTCCAGCTCGCCGGTGCGGCGCTGCAGGGTCTCGGCCATGCGGTCGAACGATTGAGCCAGTACGCCCAATTCGCCTCCGACCCGCGGACCCTCGTACCTAACGCTGAGGTCTCCGGCAGCCAGGCGGTCAGCAGCCCTAGCCAACCTGTCGGCGGGCTTGATTACGTGCCGACTCACAAAGAACCACGATAACGGCGCAACGATGGCGACCACTGCAGCGGCGACCACGAAGTCGTAGGCTATCTTGCGCTTTGCTGCAGCCTCTATTATCGAGACGGGCAGACTCATCGTCATATAGAACTGCGCATTGTCGTTGATATTGCACATCTTGCCGTAGGTTATCAGCCGCCGCACACCGTCACAGCCAAGGCTAGTCATGGACCCTACCTCATACCGGCTAGACCGGACGGCATTCAACACCTCCTGGTTGCCCTTGACCTGGCCTTCGCTGCTCGGGACCCCTCCGCAGCTGCCGTTGGCGCTGTCCCTCATGTACCGCATCAAGGTGTTGCCTACCATGTCGTGCACACCAAGCACCGCGCCCTCAGACAGAGCCAATGCCTTGAAGGACTCTTCAAACCACCCAGGATACAAGAATACCGCAGCGTACTCAGCGCCATGCCGCCGCAAGACCGCTCGCGCATCATCTAGATTGTCGGATGAACCGAAACGAGCTGCGGATGGAATCCACAAAGACAGGGCCGGCGTGTCGGCGAATAGACCCGACTCCACTACAGCAGCGACAGCCCTGCCCTGCATGGCCGCTTCCTGGAAACCGGCGACCCCTCCGAAGTCCGTGGGTTCGTCCGGGCCCCATGTCGCGGCTAGCACTCGCCCGGCGCCGTCCAGAGCTGCAAAGCTGCAATACCGCCGTCGAGAGTGCCACGAATCAGATCGCATGCCCATTTGCGGCGATGGGTCGGCGGCCTCCCGGTCATTGGCTTGCTGGGCATCCCATACTACCGCCGCCATCCTAAGAAGGTTGCCGATGTCTTCACTATCTGCCCCGGCTACATGGGTGAGCAGCAGGCGCGATTGGTAGTCGGCCTGCTCCAGCGCCTTAGACCGCTCATTTGTGGCCATGTACACAGAGTAGGCAAGGATCGGCAGAACGGCAAGCAAGATCACGATCAGAAGCTTGAACCGAAGATTGCCTACAATTCGCCAAAAACCGCTGCCCGTGGCCATCGTATACCCCCTCCATGGGAAGATCCACGAGTACGGTCACTCGCGCGGACTCCCCCTGAGTGCTCTGCGTGATGGTCACTTTCGACTGAAATCGTCTTATGTTGCGCCTATTCACAACAATAGCAGATATGCCGAAAGAGCGCCACCATTACTAGTCGTTAGCCAGGGCCACGTCAAAGTCCGTTTCAGGACTAGGCGGCATGGCCAGCGTGGGCAAAGCGGACTCCGGGTTTGCCGGAGACATGCTCCTTTTGCTGGGAGGGGTCATCTTGACTACACTACGTCTGCCAGAGGCCCTCCTCGGGCAATGGTGGCGTTTTCCCGCAGTTCGGCAAAGCCCGGCTCGGCGCGGGTGTAGACCAGGGGCCCAGCAACGGCTTCCGAGCAAGGCTACGCAATTGCCCTATTCTCGCGCGTCCGCGCTTTCCGTGCAGGTATTGGGCTTTGAGGATACTCTCCCTCTCACCCAGCGTGGTCGCCTCGTATGCGATGCCTGCAGTGCCTGTAGGGGACTTGCACCCCCAAGTGAGTGCGCCCTGCCGGGCGCACAACGCAACAAGGCCCCGCGCCATGCGGGGCCCTTCAACCAATATGGCGCTCCCAACGGGATTCGAACCCGTGTTGCCGCCTTGAAAGGGCGATGTCCTAGGCCACTAGACCATGGGAGCAATACATTTGCGCAGTTATGATACCATGAGCGCGAGCTTTCGTCAAACTCGCCCCGATCGGACGGGCCGGGAGTTCGCCTTCCCGCCGTTCCCCGTGACCCCCTGGTTTCCAAGGAAGGACTTTGACGGGCACCTGCTGCCCATCCACCCAGGCTTTACAGCGTTCCTCGTTGCCATCGTACAGAACCCGCGCGAATCTCCATATGTGCTCCGATGCGTGATACCCATCGCAGATACCTTACTCTTCGGCAATGGGCTTGTGAGCGCCG
>DHON01000050.1:0-141 GCA_002409965.1 Firmicutes bacterium UBA5389 | reverse complement strand
GCTTGTGAGCGCCGGATTCGTTGGTGAAGATTCGCCGAGGGTCAAGGCACCGCGGGCATTAGCGAGTCTGACGGCTGGAAGTTATTCGGTACCTGCGGCTTTTCCCGCAGGTTTTTCTTGGAACCTGCAGGAAAAGCCGCA
>DHON01000119.1 GCA_002409965.1 Firmicutes bacterium UBA5389 | reverse complement strand
GAGTTCGTGAAGCAGGCGCGCGCGGGGGGCTACGATGTCATAGTGTCCGATGCTCGCGCGCGCCTGCTTCACGAACTCCTCCAACTCCTGTGCCCTGCCGACCCCAATTCTGAACATTGACCCCATCGATGCCCTGACTGCCTTGGGATTGGCGAAGCTGGCACATCCCGGGCCGGCAACAACGCCCGCAGCGCCCAGCGCAGCCGCGGATCTCACAATCGTTCCCACGTTGCCGGGGTCAGACATGCCGTCCAACACAACGATGAAGGACGGCTTCTCGCCCTCCGCCGCCTTTGCGAGCAAGCTCGCTCCTGGCTCCGGCGCCCACGCGACCGTCGCGAAGACGCCCTGCGGGCTGCGAGTGTCAGCCATCCTTCCTGCAACGTCATCTGAGACAGTGATCAGGTTCGCGCCGCGTTCACACGCCGTTTCCGCGAGTTGCCGCCCTGCCGCGGTTGCCGCCGCCCCTTCCGCAATGTATAGAGCAACGAGAACCGCGCCCGCGCGCAAAGCGTCTTCCACAAGACGGAACCCTTCCAGCGGCACCAGGCCGGGAACTCCCCGGCTCACACATTCCCTATAGGCGCGGACTGCGGAGTTTCTCACACTGGCGATTACCTGCAACTCAATGCGCTTCCTGCTCCATGGCCACCGCCACAAGCTGCTCAAAAGCGGCAGCGTCGCGCACGGCGATGTCGGCCAGCATCTTGCGGTTGATCTCAACCCCTGCCTTCTTGAGCCCACAGATCAGTCGGCTATAGGAGATCCCGTTGGTGCGCGCTGCGGCGTTGATCCGCGCGATCCAAAGCTTCCTGAAGTCGCGCTTCTTCGTCCTTCGATGCATGTAGGAGTAATCCATGGCATGCATAACCGCCTGATTAGCGCGTTTCCACGAGATCCTGTTTACGCCCGTGTAGCCCTTCGCAAGCTTGAGAATCTTGTTGTGCCTGCGCCTGGTTGTGGTACCGCTCTTCACCCTTGCCATTGCTGTTCAGCTCCCCCCGGCCATCATCATGCTACATCTGCGCGCTACTTGTACGGAATCAACTGGCGGACCACTTTGGCGTCGGCATTGGCGACGACATCCGCCTTCCTCATGTTCCGTTTGCGCTTGGACGTCTTCTTCCCCAGATCGTGCCTGCGGCCGGCCTTGTTCTTGATAATCAGGCCCGAGCCCGTCACGCGAAATCTCTTCGCGGACGCTCTGTGCGTTTTCATCTTAGGCATACCTATTGCCCCCTCAAATCAACTGAATCCGCAGCATGGGGCCGAACTACTCCTGCCTTGGGGTGAGGATCATGATCATGTGTCTGCCCTCGACCCTCGGCTCGCGCTCCATGATGCACACTTCCGACAGGGTTGCGGCCATCTCTCTCAGGAGCCTCTGCGCGATGTCGGTGTGGACTATCTCCCGCCCGCGAAATCTCACACTCACTTTGACCTTATCGCCCTCGCGCAGGAACTTCTCTGCGTTCTTGACCTTCACGTCATAGTCGTGATCTTCTATCTTGGGCGTCATGCGGACTTCCTTGATACTCACGATGTGTTGTCTCTTTCTGGCTTCTCGATCGCGCTTGCTTTGCTCGTACTTGTACCTTCCGAAGTCCATTATGCGGCATACGGGCGGTCGCGCTGTAGGTGCAACCTCGACGAGGTCCAGGTTTCTCTCCGCCGCTGCACGAAGGGCATCCCTCAAGGCCATTATGCCCAGTTGCTCCCCTTTATCGTCCACAACGCGGACGTCCCTGGCTCTGATCTCCTCGTTGACGAAAAGCTCCCTACTGATAGCCTGTCACCCCCAATAGTTTTGTGGACACTGCCGAAAACAGAGTATGCGCCATACAAAATGGGCGGGTGATCCACCCGCCCAGCATAACAGATCAACCTAAGGTCCAACAGCGAATCAAACCTGCGGACCTGCGGTCAGTCAGCGTAACCGGCCTAGCTGAAGCGCTTGGCGCAACGCCGGACGGTGAGAAGCGGATGGCTTCTGCTTCAACACGTGTTCTGATTTTGCACCACCGAGTATAGCACAGTCCCGCAAGGTCCGTCAAACATCGGCGCACGACCGGGATTCGACGTCAGACGCCAGCCTGTCACGGAACTGCCCCAGACTCATGGATCCCAAGTCTCCGCCCTTGCGAGCCCGCACTGATACGGTGCCGGCCTTCATCTCTTTCTCGCCCACTATCAGCATGTAGGGCGCCTTCTCCAGCTGGGCCTCGCGGATCTTGTGACCGATCTTCTCATTCCGCAAGTCCGTCTCGACCCTAAAGCCCCGAGAAGCCAGCTCGTCGGCGACCTCTCTGGCATAGCCTACATGCTTCTCTCCGATGGAAAGCACCTTGGCCTGCACTGGCGCGATCCAAACCGGAAAGGCCCCCGCGTACTGCTCGATCAGGCAGCCGGTGAACCGCTCCATGCTGCCGAGTACCACTCGGTGGATCATTATCGCTCTGTGCTTCTCCCCATCGTCGCCGATGTAGTTGACATCGAACCTCTCGGGCAAGTTGAAGTCCACCTGAATCGTGGGGCCCTGCCACAGCCGTCCCAGAGCGTCCTTGAGCTTGATGTCGATTTTGGGCCCGTAGAACACGCCCTCGCCGGGGTCGACTGAGTAGGCCAGATCACGGCTGTCCAGCGCCTCTCGCAGCGCGGATGTGGCCCGCTCCCAGTTTTCGTCGGATCCTACCGACTTCTCGGGCCTGGTCGACAGGAAGATCTCGTACTCATTGAACCCGAAGCTCTTCAGCATGTATACGGCGAAATCGATTACCCCGGTGATCTCCCCCTTGAGCTGCTCGGGAGTGCAGAACAGGTGTGCATCGTCCTGCGTGAACCCGCGCACGCGCAGCAGTCCGTGAAGCACTCCGGACCGCTCATACCTGTAGACAGTCCCGAGTTCGCAATAGCGCACAGGCATCTCGCGGTAGCTGTGAGTCCTGGTCTTGTAGATCAGAATGTGGCCCGGGCAGTTCATCGGCTTGAGAATGTACTCCTTCTCATCGATGGAGAGGAAATACATGTTCTCCCTGTAGTAATCGTTGTGACCGGACATCGTCCACAGGGTAGATTCTGCGATGTGCGGAGTGATCACGTACTCATACCCGCGGCGCGCGTGCTCGCTGCGCCAAAAATCCTCGATGGCAGACCTGAGTGCAGCGCCCTTGGGATGGTAGAAAATCAACCCCGCTCCAGCCTCTTCGTGAATACTGAACAAGTCGAGTTCCTTGCCCAGTTTGCGGTGATCGCGCCTCGCGGCCTCCTCCTGAAGCCTCAGGTATTCGTCGAGCTGGCTCTTGTTTGCAAACGCAGTGCCGTATATGCGCGACAACATCGGCCTGTTCTCATCGCCTCGCCAGTAAGCCCCGGCCACATTCAGCAGCTTGAAAGCTCGAAGCATCCCGGTGCGCGGCAGGTGCGGGCCACGGCAGAGGTCATAGAACTCGCCCTGCCTGTAGAGACTGACCGTCTGTTCGCCGTGCGCCGCGAGTTCCTCGACAAGCTCAGTCTTGTAGACCTCTCCCTCGTCCGAAAGCCGTCTGAGCGCCTCGTCCACCGGGACTTCCTCTCGCGCAATAGGGAAGTCCTCCTTGACTATCTTGCGCATCTCAGCCTCTATCCGCTCGAGATCGTCAGGCGTGAAGGAGCCTTGCTTGTCGAAGTCATAGTAGAACCCATTTTCGATCGTAGGCCCAATCGCAAGCTTCGTGCCTGGGAAGACTCGCAACACCGCCTGGGCCATGATGTGGGCTGCCGTGTGGCGCATCGCCTCGAGCCCCTCGGGGCAGGTCTCGTCGGCGATGACGATGGCGGCATCGGCGGTGATCGGGTATGACAGGTCGTGGGCTGCCCCGTCCACCAGTCCCAGGATAGCCCGGGCCGCAAGCCGAGGGCTCAATCGAGTGGCCACCGCCCCGATAGTCGTCCCCCGAGGCGCCTCGATCACGGATCCATCGGGAAGCGATACACGTATACTCTCCATATGACACATCCCCCTTAGCTGTAGACCGCGCTGTATCCGCGGACTGACTGCGCCGAAGCAGGTAAGCAAAAACCCCGTCTCGTGCATATGCATCGGGACGGGGTCAACCCGCGATTCCACCCGGTTTGGCGCCGGATGCCGGATACAGGATACCGAACACCCAAACGCCCTCTCGTAGAGCCCTCTAACGGGGGCCAGCCGTGCCGGCTTACTCTGCCTGGCCTACCCGTCAGCCTGCCAGTGCATTTCAAACGGAAGCTCAGAGGTGGTATTCGGCTGCCGATGCGCCAGCGCGCTTGCACCATGATGCTCGCCGTCTCTGTGGGCTCGCCTCAGCCTACTTGTCCTCTTCATAGCCACATGCCATTTTAGGTTAACCCCATCATAGCCTTGTGGACCGGGGATGTCAACAGCAGCATCCAGCCGCGCCCGGCCGCCGCGCCCATTTCCCGGAACGTATCTCCCGTCTGCTGGCTCGGGCCTACGGCAAGGCTTGGTCATCAGAAGGAAGGATTGGGCCCATTGGTATGGAATTCACCACTATCGGATCCATTATGGACGCGGGAACACGTGGTCGCATACTGCAAACCCGACACTCCGGGCTGAGCGCCACGTTCCGCGCAAGGAGGCATACCGCTTTGAGGAACCGCTCGCTTGCCAATCGAAACGTCAGGTTGCGTCTGGTCGCAACCATCGCGGCGCTCCTACTCGCATTGGGGGTCGCCGGAGCAGCTCTGGGCGAGCCGAACCGCACCCACCTCGTTGTGCTTGCCACCAGCGACCTGCACGGTCACATCTACCCTATCGACTACTTCACCAATAAGGCCGACGAAGGCGGCCTGGCGCAGGTCCACACCTACGTTGAGCAGGTCCGGGCCGAGAATCCTCATGTGCTTCTAGTGGACAACGGGGATGTGCTGGAGGGCGGCAACTCGGTCTTGCCCTACCACTACACGTTCGATGCAGACACCCCCAATCCCATGATAAAGGTAATGAGCCTCATCGGGTACGACTCGATGACCCTGGGCAACCACGAGTTCAACTATGGCCTCAAGACGCTGGGCAAGGCCATAGACGAGGCGCGGTTCCCCGTGGTGTCGGCCAACATCGTTCGCGAGAATGGTTCGTCATTCATCCAGCCCTACACGATCAAAGACTTCGGCGACTTCAAAGTGGGCGTACTGGGCATCACCACCCCCAAAGTACCTACATGGGAAAAACCGGAGAACATAGAAGGGTTGGTCTTCACCAATCCTGTAGAGACTGCCCTAAGGCATGTACCCGAGATGCGCGCGCTCGGGGCGGACGTTGTGCTCATCGTTGGGCACACCGGCTGGGAGCGCAAGCCCAAAGACAGCGGCAAGCTCGCGGCCTGGGGGAGCCCGGATAACTGGGTAGACACCGGGCAACTCGAAGAAAACTGGGCTCTGAGGCTGGCCAACAACGTGCCCGGTGTGGACGTGATCGTAGCGGGGCACGACCACATCGCGGTCCCAATGGTGTCCAAGATGGGAGATATACTTCTGACCGATGTGATCATCACCCAGCCCGGCCAGTGGGGCGACTACGTGTCGCGCATCGACATTGAGCTGGAGCGCGGCGCAGAAGGGCGCTGGCAGGTTGCAGCGAAGTCCTCGATGGTCGTGCCCATGGCGGGGGTGCAGCCCTCTTCTGAAGTCATTGAAGCTGCGAAGTACTATCACGACCAGACTGTCGACTTCTTCAAGCGCCCTGTCGCCCAGGCCACCGGGGATATGCCCGGCGGATTCCAGGCCAGATTCTACGACAACGGTCTGGTGGAGATCATCAACAAGGCACAGCTGTGGGCCACCGGCGCCGACATCTCCATCGCCGCCCTGTTCACCGACACCTCGAAGATCAGCAAGGGGCCCATTACCGTGCAGGACGTGTACGGTCTGTACGTGTATCCCAATACTCTGTACACCATCAAGATCAACGGGCAGCAGCTGCGCGAAGCGATCGAAGCCAGCGCCAACTACTTCCATACATACACCGACCAGACCAGCCTGGCCGACCTGGTGAACACCTCGATGCGCGGCTACAACTACGACATATACCAGGGTGTTGAATACGCGATAGACATATCCAAGCCGATTGGCCAGCGCATCGTCGAACTCAAGTTCAAGGGCGAAGACGTCCGCCCTGATCAGGAATTCGTGGTAGCCCTCAACAACTACCGCGCAGGCGGCGGCGGTGGATACACCATGTTCCGCAACGCCGAGTTACTGTCGGAGTCTACCACGGAAGTTCGCGAGATAATGGTAGACTACCTGAGATCAGTAGGCCAGTTTGGGCCTGAATCCGTGGACAATAACTGGCGCATCCTGCCGGCCGCCGTGGACGAGATGGCTCACCCCCGCTAGACGCGCGGCGCGCGCCGGACTATCGAACGATCATGCGACACTGCCCGGCCCTGCGGTGCTCTCCGTTGGGCCGGGCAGTCTTGGTGGATGCGCAACCTCGCTGTCCTCTATTGCCTCTTGGCTGGCGTCATCGGATCCTCCCCGGTCACTCGCGGGCGCTGCATGCTGCACTCCTTCACCGTGCAGCCCACGCCGCGGCACCTTTCCACCCGGCCTTCGAACACGGTGTCGATGGTCTCGGCGGTAGCGCAGTCCGGCTCAAAGTGCAGCACCACTCTGCGAGGAGCCACCGTGATGAGCGCGCTTATCAGAAGATCAGCTACGTCTACGTTCTCGCTGGGCGAGTCCGATGCAAGCGTGTCGGCGTAGTCGCCCGGCACACGCTGGCCTTCAGGGCCGCGCAGTTCAAACCGGCCTTCCCTGGTCTGCACGACGTGCACAATCTCCTGGCGCTGCTCCTGAATGTCAACGAAGTATTTCAGAAGCCGCACGAACTCCCGATGCTCTCGCTCTGCCATGAACCGGATCAACGCTTCCTCGGCAGACTGCTTGAGTTCCTCCATGTACTCCTTCATGCGAAATCTGATGAACCCCTCGACAACCAGCACATTGGAGTCGCCCAGATACGCCTCCACATCTGCCGCGACTTCCTTCAGGCGCGCAGACGGCTCCAGCACGCCGCCCACGCCCTCATTGAGCAGAGCCACAGCATAGGTCGACACCGCCGCGGCCTCCTCGTCGCCCAGTTCAGGGTGGCGGGTTCGCACAGCGTCGAGAACCAGAGCCGCTTCCAGCTCGTCGAAGATCATGCTCGCAGTCAAGCTGGCCAACTTGCGCCTGAACAGACGCCTCAGCTCCTGCTCGCTCGTTGGCGCGTTCCGGGAGGATCTGGCGGTGCATTCTATCACTGTCAGCTCGCCCACAACCCTGTAGCGAATCGATATCTCCAGGCCCTGAGCGCGCATGTGGTCCAGCTCGCAAAAGAGCCGCCGTCTCAGCGAGTCGGCGGCAAGGTAGGAGCCGATCTGAACGGAGTCCATGGGTTCTTGCCCCCTTCAGCCAATAGTATATGTTCTGCTGAAGGGACGTATACGATACCTGACCAGGGGCATAATTCTCGTATGTGCGTTTCGGCCCCATGATTGCCGTACCGGGCCGGCACGGCCCGGTACAGGGAAAAGCGCCGGTTTGAACCGGCGCTTCCACTCAATTCATGGTGGGATGCAGTGGAGTCGAACCACTGGCCTCAACGATGTCAACGTTGCGCTCTAACCAACTGAGCTAGCACCCCGAAGCCTTCGAAACATGGAGGCGACACCCGGATTTGAACCGGGGAATAGCGGTTTTGCAGACCGCCGCCTTACCACTTGGCTATGTCGCCTCATTTTGGAGCGGAAGACGGGATTTGAACCCGCAGCCTTCGCCATGGCAAGGCGAAGCTCTACCGTTGAGCTACTTCCGCTCGATCATGGTGCCGAGAGTCGGAATCGAACCGACCACACGAGGATTTTCAGTCCTCTGCTCTACCAACTGAGCTATCTCGGCTAGTTGGTGGCGGAGCCGACGAGACTCGAACTCGCGCTCTCCTGCGTGACAGGCAGGTGTG
>DHON01000103.1 GCA_002409965.1 Firmicutes bacterium UBA5389 | reverse complement strand
ACGGTTTAGCATTAGTTTGTACGGTAGGAACTACCGGAAGTTACGCCTGTGGAAACCGCGTAAGACCTGCAATGGCAACGGTCGATGAAGCAGGAATCCCGCGACTTCAGTCGTGGGAGGTTCAAGAAGATGCTCAGCGCTTTGGCTACCGATGCGGCCAGCACAACGCCGAGGGCATAGAGGGAGAAGACTATGAGCCCGCGCTGCTTGGGGAAGAAGACGCCGGCGAACAAGACGTACACCGGCAACCGGGCGGAGCACGAGATAAGCGGGTTAACCAGTACCGAGATCAGCCTGTCGCGGGGGCTGTCGAGGCTGCGCGCTGCCAGGATGCCGGTGACGTTGCATCCGAATCCCAGGATCATAGGGATGAAAGCCTTGCCGTGCAGTCCGATGGCGCCCATGAACCTGTCGGAGAGTAGCGCGGCCCGAGCCATGTAGCCGATGTCTTCAAGGAACGATATGGCGAAGAAGAGCAGGAATATGGGTGGCGCGAACTCCAGCAGGGCACCGAGGCCGGCGATAACCCCGTCTACCAGGAAAGCGACCACCATGTCCGGTGCGCCGGCCGCAGCGAGGGTGTGTTCGGCCCAAGCCCCGAAGGCTCCGATTGCGCTCCCGAGCCAGTTCGCGAGGGGCTCGCTCAGGGTGAAGGTGAACTGGAACATGGCCCACACTACACCGAAGAAGATGGGGTAGGCGAGCCATCGATTGAGCGCTACTCGGTCGATTCGCTGAGACGGGGATTCCGCGGCGCTGTCGGGCGAGGTTGTGATGACGGACTGGGCGATTTCGGCTGCCAGTTGGTAGCGGCGCTCAGCGGCCTGGTCGCGCTGCTCGATGACCGGGGTAGCCTGGGCGGTTGCGAGGGCCAGGGCTAGCTCGCCGGGCGAGTCTTGCTCGGCCCGTTGGCCGGAACCGTCCTCCCCGCTGTGGGCCGAAACAGCTGCGAACGCTGCATCGAGCAGCTCGTCGATTCCCTGGCTGCGGACTGCCACTGTGGGCACGACTGTGACTCCCAGGTCCTTCGATAGTGCTTCCACGTCGATGTGGATGCCGAGGGCTTCGGCTTCATCGAATATGTTGAGTGCCATCACAATGGGAACGCCCATGTCAAGCAGCTGAATTGTGAGGTAGAGGTTTCTTTCAAGATTGGTGGAGTCCACCACGTTGATCACAACGTCGGGCCGTTCGCGCATGATGAAGTCGCGCGCTATGGTCTCGTCCAGCGCCTGCGAGCCTAGGCTGTAAGTGCCGGGCAGATCGACTACGAGCGCGGACTTCCCGCTTCGAGCGATGCGTCCTTCTTTCTTTTCGACAGTGACTCCGGGCCAGTTGCCCACGTGCTGGCGGGCGCCGGTTATGGCGTTGAACAGGGCGGTCTTGCCCGAATTTGGGTTGCCCGCGATGGCGATTATGGGCAATGAGCGCGAAACAATCTCGTTCATGATACCCTAGTCCTCCGAATCTAGTGTGAACACAACAGCCAGATGCAGTTGCGATCTGTTAGGTTGGGTTAACTTCAGGCGCGAAAAATGGCCCCCCTTCAGGTGTCATTGCGTGCGCCGCACCAGCAACGCGCGCCCTTGCGGGGCTGCCGGCCATACCTGTGCCGGCCCGGGCCGGGACGAGCGCACACCAAAGCGGGGCACGGACTGACGGTGATGCCCGCGGCCTCGGCCCGCCTAAGGCCGAGACGGCATCCTCGGGCGCACACGATAATGGGATCGCCCAGAGGAGCGATGCCTTCGAGGCGAACTTCGGTGCCTGGCGTTAGGCCCATATCCATGAGCCTGCATCTGAGCGGGCCCGGGCAGCCGATGCCGACAATCTTGCCGCTTGCTCCCGCGTCGAGCTCGTCTAGGGATGTTGCCTTGTCGATGCTCATCGTCCAGCCTCCCTTTCCATGAAGTCTATCAGGCCCGTCATGGTCTCCTTACTGACTACGTGTTCTATCTGACACGCATCTTCCTCAGCCACCGATTCGTCCACCCCCAGCACAGAGATGAGGAAGGACTTGATGGCCCGGTGCCTCTTGCATACAGCTTGGGCTGCGTCTCGGCCCGCTTCTGTGAGGTAGACCGGCCCGTACTTCTCCCGACTGATCAGGCCATGCTCGACCAAGAGCCCCATGGCCTGGTTGACGCTGGCCTTGGACACTCCGAGCCTTGCGGCTACATCGGTAGTGCGCGCGCCCTCGTCGGTGCCGGCCAGCTCCATCACTGCCTCAAGGTAGTCCTCGAGGGAGGGAGATATTTGGGCCCTAGACCTGCCTGCAACCAATTCTCTGCCTCCGTATCCACCGGCTCAGCCGGCTCGTCTGTGTCTGCGATTTCCACGATTCGCGATCGCTGTGCGGCCGAGAAGTAAGGAATGCCTAACATCCTCTGACTAGAGCTTACAGCGAGATAAGAGTTATGTCAAGACATAATGGACGGCATTATGCGAGGCCGGGTCGGTTCGGCTGGTCCGCTACTCACTGGGCTTTAGCAGTCGGCTTCCCGTGATGGCGGTGATAGGGATCGCTGCGATGAGGCCGATGCTTCCCGCGAATGCCTTGACCACCTCGGTGGCAATGTGGTCGAAGTTGACCATTTGGATCATCGGAGTTCCATATGCCATAAAGAGCAGAAGTAGGGGAATAGCTCCGCCGGTGTACGCCAGTATGAGGGTGTTCGACATCGTGCCCATGACATCGCGCCCCACTCGTAACCCGGACTGGAGCAGCTGTCCTTGGGTGATTCGCGGTCGGGCCAGGGTTACTTCCTCCATAGACGATGCAACGGACATCGCCACATCCATCACAGCGCCCAGGGCTCCTATGATCATGCCTGAGAAGAGGAGTCGACGGAAATCGAACTGGATCTCTTGCGGTATGTAGAGAAGCATGGCCGCTTCCTCAGTTCCAAAACCGGTGAGGCGTGCTGCAGAACCCACGGCCAGCGCGATCAGCCCGGCGATGAGCACGCCGCTGGTGGTTCCTATGATGGCGGTCAACGCCTTCCTGCTGACACCGCCCACCGCCGCGATGGTGATAATGGTGATGGCTGTCGATACGAGGACCGTGACGATAATCGGGTCGTACCCTCGGATCAGAGCCGGAAGCAGGGCATAGGCTATCGCTAGCCCGGTGACGCCCAGCGTGAAGAGGGCTTTTGCCCCGGTGAGCCCGCCGACGAGAAGCAGTGCAGCCATGAATCCCGCGACAAGCCACTTGAGGCAGCGGCCGCGGTCTGGAGAGAAAACGTGGGCTTCGACTATGTCGCCGTCGCAGACCTCGGCCCACATGACCACTCTGTCGCCGGGCTTGACGTCGAAGTCGTAGGCAGGATTGCCTGACTTGATTGAAGTAGACTGGACTACTTGGCCCTTGTACGGCGCAGATGTCAGCTCGACCGTGATAAGTTCCGATTCTACATCGAGCCCGTGGTTGAACCCGTCAAAGACGGAGCTGTCGTCACGGATAGCTTCTACGCTGATAACTCTGGCTTTGAGAAAGAGATCGGTGTCGGCATCGCTCTGCGCAAGTGCAGAGCCGCCCGGCACGGCGAGGAGAGCCGACAGCACCAGGAGCGCTGATAATGCCGCGAGCGCCGCCAGTGGCGGCGGCGGCGCCATCGAGGCAATCTTCCGCATGGAAAGAGCAGTCCGCGAAGCACGCGCTTTCTGTTTCACGATTGTCGCCTCCGAGTGACTCATTCACCGGAGCACAGCATACCTCCTTCCTCCGCTGATGGAGCGCTTCCGGGGCATCGGGAGCATCCGGGGCATGTGTAGCAGGCGCTGCAGGGACCGCAGGCGCTGCACGTGCCGCCGCTTCTGCCGCCCTCGCTGTTCTCGCAACTTTCGTCAATGCTTTGAGGATGGCAGAGGCATCTTGCCGGTCTTGTGAGGCGCCGCATGAGCGCGTAGGCCGCCAGGGCGCCGCTGACCGCGATGAGCAGCGATTCCATTGCTTGTCTTCCTCCTGTCTTAAGCGAATATCTTGCGGACTTCTTGGTCTCCTGCCATCAGTCGAACAGTCAGCCAGCGCAGGTCGTAGCCGGACGCCCTGTCGTCAGCGGCCAGAGCCTGTTCGACTGTGGCGAGCGACTGTTCGAGCTGTGGGCCGTAGTCAAGCCGGAAATCGCTCACGGCGTCCTTCGATTCGTAGGTGCTCATCAGAGCTTCGCATACCTCCTTCTTTCCCCGGCCCTTCTTGGCTACGGTGGGAACCACTCTCACCCCGAGCTGCTCCGAAAGGCGCTTCGGGTCTATCCTGACGCCCCCGCCTTCGGCCACGTCCATCATGTTGAGCGACACAACCATCGGCATTCTCATCTCGAGAAGCTGAAAGGTGAGCACCAGATTGCGCTCGAGGTTGGAAGCGTCAACAACGTCCAGCACGAGGTGTGGCTCTCCACTGAGCAGGAAACCTCGCGCGATTCTCTCTTCAAGGCTGTATGAGGTCATGCTGTAGGTGCCGGGCAGGTCCACTAGGGTGAGCTTGTGCCCGCGGCAGTCCGCCCGACCCACCCGTTTTTCCACAGTGACTCCGGGGTAGTTGGCGACAAACTGGCGCACGCCGGTGAGCATGTTGAATATCGTAGACTTGCCCGAGTTGGGCTGGCCGGCCACGGCTACCACGATCTCTGCGCTGTCTGCGCTGTCTGCGCTGCCGGCAATGTCGGTCATAGCGGGATCACCTCGATCTTTCTGGCCTCCGAATGGCGAACGCTCACGTGGCTGCCTTTGACAAGAAGCTCAACCGGGTCGACCAGGGGCGCGTTTCGCACGACCTTTATCGTGACTCCCGGGATCAGCCCCAGGTCCATGAAGCGCTGCGCAGTCGCTCCGGTGCCCTTTATGTCTTTGAGAATGCACGAATCGCCTGGCTTCAGGCTGTTCAGCCGTTTTGTGCCGGTCATTGCCGTCACATCTTTTTGGTCGGTTGTGTCTGTCACTGCCATCACATCTCCTTGGCCACAAGTATTCGCTGGGCTACCCCTCTGCCCACGGCGACGCTGCAGTCCTTGACTTGAATCAGGACGGGACCCGCCCTGCCTGAGCTGATCACCCGGAGTCTTGAGTCGTAGGACAGGCCCATGTCGGATATACGGCGGGCCAGACCACGTCCGCAGTGGTCGATGTCGACCACTCGTCCTGAGGAGCCGGCAGGGAGCATAGTCAGGGGCATGATGTTGTTGTTCATTCAGGCATTGCCTCCTAAGCATCGAAGTCTCCGTCAAGGTCCTCCTCGCCGCGTTCTTGGATCACGGACAGAGCCAGCATTACGATGATCGCGGTCACATAAAACACGGTCATGGCCTGTATGCCCGACAGGCGGAGCGCCCTTCCGCCGGTGAAGACGAGGGATGCCAGAAGCAGTCCGAGGAGTATAGGATAGACCCCTGCGAACAGCGTCCACATGGTGCTTCCCGTCTCCATCTTCACAGCGAGCAGCGTGGGTATGCACGGCGGGAAGACCACCATGAACACCATTAGGGCGAGGGCGTGCAGATCGGTCCAGCCCAGATCGCTTTCAGCCACGCTCTCTTCGAGCCGCGCCCCGCTGTCGAGTCCGTAGATTCCTCCTAATGTCGCTACGCTGCTCTCTTTGGCCGCGAAGGAGCTTATGAGGGCTATGTTGATCTTCCAGTCGAACCCGGCGTAGCGCGTGACGGGCTCGAGCGCTTTGCCCACGATGCCCAGTGTGCTGTGGACGATGACATCGTCGCGCGCTTGAGCTCTTAGGGCCTTCCGTTCGCGTTCGAAGCTGCTGAACGCCCGCGATACCCTGGCGGCCTCTTGGTCTACTTGAGTGGTTCCCTCTGATTCGTATCTTCCTCTGTTCACGATCTTGTAGAAGTCGAGATTCTTGGCCGCGAAGCTTTGGTGCACTTTGTCGAGGCGCGCATCGCTTGCCGCGGCTTTCTTGGCAAGATCAAACTCATTGCTGTATCTGACCAACTGAATCAGGCCTTCGTCTGCTAGGATGTGGGCGTAGTGCGAACCATCGCCCACTGACGCCCGGAGCCGGCCGGCCATGCGGTCCGACTCTGCGCAATAGGCTTGCTTTTGGGCTGCGCCCAGACCGGGAAGGTTGGTGAGGGCGAACACCACGATCATCACCGCGAGAACTACTGTGGCGATCTTGCGGATGAACAGCCACAGCCGTTCCCAGCAGCGCTGAAGCACGCCGGAGACTGTGGGCGCATGATACGGGGGCATCTCCATGACGAACGGCGCCGACTCCTCGCTTCGCAGCACTGTGAGGGAGAGGATTTTGCTTACAGTGAGCGCGATCACCAGACTGACGGTGGAGATAAAGACTATGGCAAACGCCCTATGTTCGCTGTAGAACATCTCGATCAGGAGTATGTGCAGAGGTGTCTTGGCCAGGCAGTTGAGGAGCGGGATGATCAGGATCGTGGCGAGTCGCGCACGTTGGTCCTTCATGCCTCGCGTGGCCATTATGGCCGGGATGGCGCAGCCTCCCACTACCACGCCTCCCAGGACCATGGGAAATACAGACTGTCCGTGCAGCCCGAATCGGCGGAATACTCTGTCCATTATGAAGGCCATCCTCGGCACGTAGCCCACGTCCTCTAGGATGGCTACCAGAGAGAACAATATGGCGAATGTCGGCACGTAGTTGAGCACGGCGAGCAGGCCGTCTACTACGCTCAGGACCATGCTCCGGATGGCCGGGTCGAAGACGAGTCCTTCCGGGGGGAGTATGCGAGCTATGCTGTTTCGCAGCGCCGCGAGCAACGGCCAGGTGTAGTTGGTCAGCTGGTAGCCCTTGACGATGCTCAGGTAGTAGAGGACGTACATTATCGCGACCAGGATCACCGGGCCGAGCAGGCGATGGAGCACTATGCGGTCCACCTTGTTGGTGAAGCTCTCTTTGGAGCGCGCGTCTCTGACGGCGCATGCGCCGAAGACCTGTTCAGCCCGGCGGTAGTATGCCATGGTTACAAGTTTGGCCGGCTCGCCGTGGTCCAGGGAGACGAGCCGCTGCCGTTCCTCGTCGACAAGGCGCAGTATGTCCATGGTTAGCTTCCTTCCTCACAGTCGATTACGGCAGTCAGTTGATGCCGCCGCCGCTGGTCGCTGCGGCCCCTCCCGGGTTGCCCCGGGGGGGGGCCCAGCGTGTCAGGCCTTACTCCATGTCGTAGACCTTTATCCAGATGACGGCGCCGACTTCCTGGTATTTGCCTTCGTAGCTATCGCCTTCCATGAGAGCGGCGAATCCCCACCATCCGGCCTTGGGAATGCCGAAGGTGAACACCCCGTTGCCGTCTGCCTTAATCACCTGGGTAATGTGGGCGTCCGATGGATAGCTCTGGCCCAAGCCTACGAAGTCGGTGAAAGCTCCGGCGTTGAGCCGCTCTACCTCGATCTCGGCGAACGGGACCGGCTGCCCTTTGTATTTCACGATTCCTTGGAAGACGTTGCCCGTCCAGAGACCGTAGGGCTTGGCGAGCGGTACGATCTCCGCCTCCAGGCCGAGTTCCGCGTCCCAATCAGTAGGGAACCCGGCGCTGTTCACTACGACCTTGGCATACTGGGTTATGTAGGCGTCTTCCATCGCCTCGTAGTATGGCGCGGGCGCGAGGTAGAACACGAAGTCGCCGGCGCCTCTCGCCGTGTACTCAGTCCGCCATGCGCGGGCGCCGCGGAACTCGAACTCCTGGAGAGCGCCGGTGAGATCGTGCGCTTTCTCCTTATGGTACACACCGAACGTGGCGGGCTTCGCCATGTCCATGGTGTGAGACGCCTCTGCGGGATGGGTGAAAATCAGCTGGAGCTGGATGACGTTGCTTTCGCCTTCCTCTATGAGGTCATCTGAAGGCAGAACCATCTGAAAATGCGCCACAGAATTGGCCGAATACGCTACGATGACTGCCAGGCTCACGGCCAAAGCCAGCATGAGCTTGCGCGCGGACTTGTGGGAATTGGTCATCTCGGTTTCTCCTCCTTTGGCAACTTACTTGGACTGCTTTCGCTCCGCGTCTGTCAACGCAGGACCTTTCTTGACCACCACGTGGCCCGGGCCGGCGTCGAAGACGACCAGATACTTTCCCTTGGGCTTGCGCAGAACCAGCTCGCCGTATTGGTCGAGCTGAGACCGGAAGATGATCAGCTTCTTCTCAAACAGCTCTGGCAGCAGATCGGAGTATCTGAACGCTTTGGAACGGACATCCACCTTGCTGCTGAGTTTCGCCACATAGGCAGCCCGCTCTTTCGGGCTGTTCGCGAACAAGGCTTCCAGATACTCATCGCGCGCGGCGGTGTCGCTCTTGAAGAGTGCGTCCTCGACCAAGTAGATTTTCACGCCCGCCGCAGAGGATCCATCGGAGAACCCTCCCTCCAGGTAGATAGTTCCGTCTCGCATGTCCTCTACATACAGCATGGGCGTGTGAGCGTACGCTGTTGCCGCAGACAACACGAGAATCGCTAGCGCTGCAAGCGTTACTCGAAGCCTGCTTTTCATCAGAACGACCTCCTTCAGACTGTCTTGATATGCATCGCGCCTTTCCGCCCGGTGCCGAGGGCGGGGAGATACCTGGGCGGGTATGTTAGGCGGACCTAACTTCATGGGGGCCAACCGCCTGCTCCCGTTGCATACCTGGGTAAGGTAGGAGCCGGGAGAGGGCGAGTTAGCGATGCCTAACACATCATCAACCTCATTCTAGACGAGGGTTCTTTCGGTGTCAATAGTTGTTTCGACATAGCTGTTTCGATAGCTGTCAGGGCCCCATCGAAGTCGTGCTAGCCCTGCAGACCGCATGTCTTGGCCGCTCATGTGCCTCGCGGACGGCCGACCGAGACCTTTCGGGGACGGTTGTCTGGGATTGACTGGAATGTGCCGCGAATCGCGGCGTTTCTTTCTCTATCCGCCGCGAATCGCCGGAAT
>DHON01000006.1:3872-4313 GCA_002409965.1 Firmicutes bacterium UBA5389 | reverse complement strand
AGCCTACACTAAGATTACGCTATCAGCAGCTGAGCAAGCAGCTGAGGCAATGCGGGCATCTGCGAGGCTGACAGTTGACAATCACTCGGTATCTGAAGCCGATTCTCACGAACGGCCGGAAGGCCGCATGGTCGGTCTGTTGAGCTTACCCCCGCCTTCCTGCTTCCCGAAATCGCGGCCACTCCGTAGACGTAATCCAGCCGTTGAGCGGGCCGCGTATGGAACAACCTGGGATGCTCACTTTTTGACGGAAGTTTCGCGGATAGCGTCCAAAAGTGAACACAGGTGCATTCATTGTTGAGCACAAGCAAGCAAGTAGAGGCAAGACCCGGGATGAATCCACCATAAATCCGATGGCTGCTAGCATGTTATGGGAATTCGCGAGCTGGAGGCGCGCAGGAGGGCAAAGACGTGGCTGCAAATGGTGGGAACAAGGGCATA
>DHON01000006.1:0-3680 GCA_002409965.1 Firmicutes bacterium UBA5389 | reverse complement strand
GGGAACAAGGGCATAGATGGGCCACATGCTCACTTTTTGCAGCGTTCACGTCCAAATGTGAGCACGTGACCCGTACCTTTTGTCAAATATTGCGCACCCCAGTTCTTGCCACGCATCCGGGCATGCAGCCAACCGCGCTCAGCCACGCAAACACGCAGACACGCAGCCACGCAAACACGCAAACACGCAGACACGCAAACACGCAAACACGCAAACACGCAGACACGCAGACACGCAAACACGCAGACACGCAAACACGCAAACACGCAGACACGCAAACACGCAAAGGACGACTTTGACGAGGTCCTGGCAGCTGAGGAAGCACCTCAGAGGGAGCGGGGGACAAAGGAGGATTCCTGGGCTGGTTCGAGGAATAATGCAGGTCGAAGGCGAAGTGGGGGTCGAAACATGCACAACATAATGGAGCACATACGTGGGAACATAGCCAGCTGCATTCGGCAAGCGATGCACGCGCTCGCAGCTTCGGGCGAACTGCCCGCCGATGTCGTGGATGTACTGGATGGCGCGGCAGTGCCGCTGGAGGTGCCCAAGGATCCAAAACGCGGGGAGTTCGCGTCGCCCATCGCCCTGGTTGCCGCGAAGCGCGCACGCAAGCCGCCCCGTGAGGTGGCCTCGCTTATAGTGCGCGAGCTGATGGCCTCGGGAGAGCGCAAGTACGTTGAGTCCGCCGAGATCGCGGGGCCCGGGTTCATCAATTTCCGCCTTTCCCAACAGTGGGCGGCCGACACAGTGGCGCTCATCCGTTCAAAAGGGCCCGATTACGGGCGCTGCGACTTCGGCTGCGGGGAGCGCGTCATGGTGGAGTTCGTCAGCGCTAACCCTGTGGGACCGCTGAACGTGGTGAACGCGCGGGCCGCGGCGGTGGGCGATACGCTGGTAAGGCTGCTTGACGCCGCAGGCTATGACGCGGCGAGCGAGTTCTATGTCAACGATGCCGGCCGGCAGGTAGAGGTGCTGGCCGAGTCTGTATACGCCCGCTACATGGAGCTAAGGGGCGAGGACTATGCATTCCCTGAGGACGGCTACCGAGGCGAGTACGTGCGCGACATTGCTGCCCAGGCTATGCAGGATGGAAGCGCGGCCGCCCGGCTGTCGGCGGCGAACGCTGACGAGGCTAGGGCGTTCTTCCGCGAGTATGCGCTCCGACACATACTGGACTGGCAGAAGCGGTCGCTGGCAAAGTACGAGGTCCGCTTCGACAGGTGGTTTTCAGAGCGCGAACTCCGCGAGACCGGCGCGGTGGAGGCGATGATCGGCGAGATGGAGGCGGCGGGCCACACATACAAGGAAGACGGCGCGCTCTGGTTCCGCTCTTCCGACTTTGGCGACGACAAAGACAGAGTCCTGATAAAGAGCGATGGGCTGTATACGTATGTCGCGCCGGACCTCGCCTACCACAGAGACAAGCTCTCCCGCGGGTTCACCAAGTTGATCGACATTCTCGGGCCGGACCATCACGGCTACGAAGGCCGGATGCAGGCGGGCCTGAAGTCTTTCGGCTATCCAGACGGCGCCCTCCAAGTGCTTCTGCTGCAGCTGGTCACCTTGATGCGCGACGGACAGCCCGTCAAGATGTCCAAACGGGCTGGGGAGTTCATAAGCATGGACGACTTGCTGGAAGAGGTGCCCAAAGACGCCGCCCGGTACTTCTTCATCATGCGAAACACCTCGTCCCATCTCGATTTCGACCTTGACCTGGCGCGCGCTCAGAGTATGGACAACCCGGTGTGGTACATTCAGTACGCCCATGCCCGCTGCTGCAGCATCTTCAGGCAGGCTGAGGTCGCAGGGATCTCCCCTGACATGTGGGACTGCGCCGACCTGGCGCTTCTGTCGGAGCCCAGCGACATAGACTTGGTGCGCAAGATGGCCGGTCTTCCTGACGAAGTGCTCTCCGCCGCCCTCGAGCGGGCGCCGTCTAGGATAGCCAAGTATGGCATGGATCTCGCAAGCGTGTTTCACAGCTTCTACAACGAGTGCCGGGTGATCAGCGACGATGCGGCGCTGACCGCGGCCAGGCTGGCGTTGGTGGACGCGGCTAAGACGGTGATCGCTAACGCTCTGCAGATCATGGGCATCGCTGCTCCGGAAAGGATGTAGCTCTGATGGAGAGGTACACGCCGGCCCAGGCCCTTGCTGTGTTCGGCAGGAGCGCAGTGATGGCTTACGAACGTATGGGCATGGTGGTGATTTCGAGCGTTGTATGGTATTTCGCTATGCTGGCGTCGGTTACGGTCGCCAGCGCCACAATGTGGGCGCTGCCACTGGCTGTGGTGTTGGTGGCGCCGCTCGGCGCTGCGATCACCTACATCGGCAATCTAGTCGTTCATCGGGAGGACGCGGGCATTCGCGAATTGTGGCGCGGGTACACCAAGTTCTGGGTCAGGGCGGTCATACTGGGCGCGGTCGGCCTTGCGGTTGCGTTCGTCCTATGGATAGACATTCAGGCGATCATGTCGGCCCGGGCCACGTGGATAAGGATGCTGGCCGGGGCCTGGATCTACCTCAGCCTTTTCGTGGGATTGCTCCTGATGTACTCGCAGCCGATAATGGTGGAGCAGGACACGACTCCGTGGAAGGCCATCAGGCGCGCCGCGATCCTGATACTCGACAATCCGGCATACACCCTCGTAGTGGGGCTACTGGAGGCGGCGCTGCTGGCTGCGGGAGTGCTTCCAACGGTGCTGATGCTCTCGGGCAGCCGGGCCGCCGGATACCTGCAGTTTGTCGGGGTCGGGGTGTACGCGGGGTTCAATGCAGTCTTCCGCAACCTGGCCACTGTGAGAGTGCTGCAGCGCTACAACGCTGCGAGGGAGAGCGGCCGTGAGAAGCTGCAAAGGCAACTGGAGGTGGAGAAGATGGCGGGAGGTATCTCTCCAAATGCAGGCAGGCCAGTCCAGATAACGTGGCTGGGCCATGCTTGTTTCCTGATAGTCGCAGGCGATGGCACGAGGGTGCTGACCGATCCGTTCGATGGCACAGTGGGCTACGATCTCCCGGCTGTACAAGCGGATGTCGTGACCGTGAGCCACGGCCACTTCGACCACAACAACATCGGTGTGGTCCAGGGGTCGCCGCAGGTAATGGACTCGCCTGGCAAGAGGTCGTTCGGCGGCGTTCGCATCCGGGGAGTGCAGACATACCACGACACCAAGGGCGGCGCCGTTCGCGGGCCGAATACTGTGTTCATTGTCGAGACAGACGGCATGACGATATGCCATGCGGGCGATCTGGGGCACAATCCGTCAGACGAAGCAGTCAAGAACATCGGCGAGGTTGACGTTCTGTTGATCCCGGTCGGCGGCACCTACACTCTGGACGCCAAGGGCGCTCTGGAGGTTGTGCGCAAGTTCGATCCCAGAATCGTCATACCCATGCACTACAAGACCCCGGATCTCAAGTTGACTGGCATCGAGGGTCCGGAGAGATTCCTGGCAGGCATGTCTCGCGTCGAGCGCACTCCGGGATCCAGCTACACGGTGCAGGCCGCGAGCCTGCCGCGGGATTTGACCGCAGTTGTCCTCGGTTACCGCAAGGGCGATTCGCAGTAGTAGCAGTAGTAGCAGTAGTAGTGGGCGCGTGGGCGCGAGCTATGTGGTCGCGGGATCGCGGATCGCAGGGATCCGTCAAAAGTCCTATTTCGGGGTCGGCCCAGGATG
>DHON01000059.1:44092-65080 GCA_002409965.1 Firmicutes bacterium UBA5389 | reverse complement strand
GCGGAGCACGTACCGGAAGACCCAGAGCGCACGAGACGGTCAGATGAGATCCGGAGGTCTATACTGCGAGGAGAATCACAACGGCAATTTACGCCACTTGACAAGACGTGACCCACCCACAACGCGCCATGTCCTAGTAATCATCAAACGTTCTTCGTATTGGGCACTGAATGGCCTCAGTCGAAAGGAATGCGGCCGGGCGCAGAGAACTCTGGTATTCGCGAAAGGACGTGAGAACCTAATGGGGTGACGGTCCGCGATGTCGTGTGCAAGTCCGCCATGACCCGTACCGGGATACCAGGAGCCGCGTACGCTCTCAACCCGTACACCGGGTGTGCGCACGCCTGTGTGTACTGCTATGCGTCTTTCATGACAAGATTCTCAGGGCACACGGACCGTTGGGGCACGTGGGTGGACGCGAAGGTGAACATCGCCGAGGTTCTAGAGAAGGAAATCCGGAGTAAGTCGGCGCGTCGGCGCAAGCTCGAAAGGCCCGTCCAGACGCCTCTGGCCGGCCTAGCTGATCCGATAGACTCCACTCCGTCTCCGCTGCCCAGGTCGCCCGAGAAACCGACCGCACTCGCTTCGCTCGACTCCCCTGATGGCCCTACCATCCTGCTTTCCAGCGTCACAGACCCGTACCAGCCACTAGAAGCCTCGCTCGGGCTGACGCGCGCGTGCCTTGAGGCGCTCGCCGGGGCCACGGGTCCCTTCTCGCCCGAGGTATCTATTCTGACGAAATCGTCACTGGCCGTCAGGGATATCCCGATCCTTCGGGATCTGCCAGGCAGCGAAGTAGGCATGACTATCACAACGGCGGACAACGCCTTGGCGCGGCATATGGAACCCGGCGCATCCGCGCCCAGCGCCAGACTAAGGGCCTTGGAGCAGCTGGCCAGCCAGTCAATCAAGACTTGGGTGTTCATTTCCCCTGTCCTGCCCCATTACGGCGACTCGCCGGCTGCACTCGCCGCCTTGATGAAGCGCGCCGCAGAAACCGGGGCATCCAGAATCGGCGTCGACCGGCTGAACCTGTACCAGGCGGCAGTCGCAGGACTGGCCAGAGTATCGTGCCCGGAGGCCGTACAGGCGCTCCAGGCGTACAAGTCCTCGCCCCAAGACTACCTAGCGCGTCTGCGGAGCGCAGTCTTCGAGGCTGCGGAGGCAGCTGATATAGGGATTCCGGTTCAGGTGTTCTTCTGACGCGAGCGGGCAACGACCACTGCGCCGACGGCCAGACCGAACACGGCTTCGCAGTTCACGCGCCGGAGCGACAGCACGAACTGGGTATCTACCGGCTTTGTGAGGAGGATGTCAAAGCCGCCGCGCTCCACCCACCACGGTAGATACTCAATACCCGTGAAGCGGATGACCCCGCCCGTATCCTCGATCCAGAACGCGGTGAGGCACAGGCACGTGCCGAACAAGAAGACCAACGTCATGCCTGCATTGAGGAGAAGCGGAATCACCCGGATCAGGAACCTGCTGACAAGGTAGTAGGTGACCGGCTGCGACAGGGTATACCCCGCCACCTCCCCCGCCGCCCCCTCGAACACCGCTTTCCACGGGTAGACTAGGCCTACTACGGGGAGTATGAAGCTTACGATGCTGATGATCCAGTTGGCGATGATCGAGGCCG
Organism: Firmicutes bacterium UBA5389; assembly: GCA_002409965.1. Classification (GTDB taxonomy): domain Bacteria; phylum Bacillota; class DTU025; order DTU025; family DTU025; genus UBA5389. Next base: position 63,441 of record DHON01000059.1, on the reverse strand, counting down.
TCTGTTCCTGGGCCAGCCCTATTGGTTCTCTGATCCGTTCACTCACAGTAAGGACGAAGGCAGGATCATGGCGGCATTCATGTCACGTCTATGGATCGTCTCCTCGTAAGCAATTGTCGATATCGTATTGCGTTATCAGCTGCCTCAGCCTAACCTTGGCATAGTAGATCCGGCTCCTGACCGTTCCGGGAGGGCAGTGACATCGCCTGCCGATGTCGCAATAGGTCAAACCTTGGTACACGTGCATGATGAGAGCTTGCTGTGCCGCCCGAGGCAAGCGGAGCACGCACTGAACCACTATCTGCCTCCGATAGCTTTTCCACGCCTGGCATGCCGGGTCAGCTTCACATGCCGGGGCGGCAATCGCGTTGGCCAGATCCTCGGTCGTGAGCTTTTGCCTTCGTCTGAGTCTGCTGACGGCAATGTTACGGCATAGGACGGAAAGCCAGTAAACTACAGAAGACTCTCCCCTGAAGCTGGAGGCAGTGTTCCAAACGGCTACGAATGAGTCCTGGACCGCCTCCTCTGCGTCGCAGTACGATCCGAGGCAGCGGTGCGCAACTCTCAGAAGACGATGCCGGTGGCGCTTGATAAGCTCTTCCAGGGCTTCCTCGCTCCTGGAGCCGATGTACCTAAGCAAGGCCGCGTCATCAGAAGAAGACAAGTCTGCACTGCACAACTGCATCAGAACCTCCTGTTTCTTCTGTTGCCTCGGTGGCAGCACTGCTGTTCTTGGTATTCGCCGCAGAGAATGTACCTTCCTGCCTTCTTGCAGCGCCATCCAATCGACAGGTCGCCTTCGAACCTCTGGCCCACAATCTGCGACGTACTGTACAGAAAACGGATAGCGGTTGGCGATCTGATGCGGAAGGCCCATTGGTCACCCGAGCCTGCTAGGCCAGTCTCTTCGCGGCAGATTCGTTGTTTCGGCAGGACTGAATGAACGCGCCTGGGTGCGTACTGCCTACTGTGCAGCCCGATTCTCCCAGCAAAACCTGGGTTTTGTTATTGCGCCGACCCTCCGCTGTAGCTTTTCGTGTGCATGCTGTTTTGAGGCCCCCCGGGAATCTGACATGGACGAGTTGACGCTCGAGGATCTTGATGCCATTGCGCTCAACAGCGTCCAGGTAACCTTTGACGGGCCGAGGGATGTACACAGTTCCAGGCGACCATTGAGAACCGGACCGGAGGGGACACCTACGACAGAATTGTTGCTAACGTCAGACGGATTGCTGCAGCAGGACACAGACGCGTGTCATTGAGAGTGAATCCTGACAGCTTGAACGTTTCGTCAGTAATATCGCTGCTGCTAGGCCTCAGGGAATCCGGGCTACATGAGTACAGTACGGCCACGATAAGCTTAGCCCCAGTACACGCTCTCAGCAGTCGCTGATTGACCATTTTGGGGGCAACGTGATTCTGCAACATAAGGGCGGTGCGATAATGGCTTCTCTGGTTCTGAAGAGTCTCCGCAAAGTCTACCGTAACGGGATAACGGCCATTGACGGAATCGATTATCAGTCTCCCGGGGGTACCATAGGGCTCGTTGGACCGAACGGTGCAGGCAAGACGACTCTGATGCGTATTCTGTGCACGATCACTCGAGCTACGTCAGGCAAAGCACTCGTGAACGGGATGGACGCGGCTCGGCAGCCGCAGCACATTAGGCAGATCCTTGGATACCTTCCGCAGCAGTTCGACTTCTACCCCACATTGCGCGTCGTGGAGGTTCTGTCATACTTGGCTGATCTGAAACATGTTCGCCCGAGGGATCGAGGCAGCCGTGTGGAGGAGGCAATGCACCTGACCGGTCTGACAGGGCTGCGGTCGAGGCCAGTTGGGACGCTATCGGGAGGCATGAAGCGCCGGCTGGGAATAGCACAAGCGGTACTCAACAAGCCCGAGATCCTGATTGTCGATGAGCCCACAGCAGGCCTGGATCCAGAGGAACGGGTGCATTTTCGTTCCATGCTGTCTGGCTTTTCTCGCACCGGTCTGGTAGTGCTATCTACCCATATCGTCTCTGATGTAGAAGCGGTAGCCTCGCAGATTGTTATGCTGTCGGGCGGTCGTATACGGTTTTCGGGAACGCCTTCGGAAGCGACCGCTAAGGTCGCAGGGCTTGTGTGGCAAGTGTCAAGCCAAGACCCCGCCAGCGCCTTTCTTGGCGACTACCCGGAGTGTACGCTTGTGAGTTCCAGGCAGGAGGGCGACCGCGTGGTAGTTCGACTTCTGTCAAACAAGCCTCCCTCCTCGGATGCAGAGTCGGTGCACCCCACACTGGAAGACGCCTACCTTTACATCGTGGGGGGATCGCGTTGATAGTCATGGGCACTGCTCCCGCAAGGGAGCCTACTTGCTGCAGCCCAAACCGAGTTGTGCTGCGGCTTACGTGGAACGAGACTGCGTGGGTATCCATCGGCCTGCTTGGCGCGGTCAGCCTGATTGTCCTCACTTCCCAGGGAGTCATGCCGGGAAGCCAGGTCACATTCCTAATGGAACTGGTGTTTCCGGCTCTGTGCGCCATTCTCGTAGTGCCCATGGCGACTGTAGATCGCGACTACGGGATGGAAGAAATGCTGAATGCTGCGGCTACTCCTTCTTCCGTTCGCGTGAGCAGGCGATTGGCATACGTTATGGCCATTCCCGTCGCATTGACGGTTCCGTTTACGCTGATCTTCTGCGCCATCGCTGGCATATTCCGTACTGGCCAGCTATCAGTACCGCCCTTCACGCTTGCACTTTCGTCCATGAGCCTGGTGCTGTTCATGTCGGGAGTGGCTTTCCTCGCGACAGCCGCAACCGGTGCGCTAGCAGTCGGCTACTCCGCGGTACCGGCAGTGTTCATCGGGGTGCTAACCTTGAAGCGGTTCTTGTCAGGCGCATTTCAGCCATTCCCGATAGCGGCAAGCTTGGGACGCGACCTCGCAGCGTTCTCGGCAGAACCTATATGCGATACTGGATTGTTCTGGGCTAACAGGATTGGATATGGTGCAGTCGGTATCGCCCTTATTGCTCTCGGCGTGATCATAATGCACGTATTGCGCCGGGGCTATTAGCTCGCGCCGACCGCGATGCACAGAATCGTCTTGGGATAGGGGGCAAGGTCTGATGTCCGATGGATCTCCCGGCTCGAACCGTGGGGCCATATGCTCGGTAGCCTACGTGGAACTGCGCATGCGCATGCGCAGTACGGGATTCTGGGCGCTGGCGGCCATCTTCTCGTTGCTTACATACATGGCTTTGCCGGCAAGATCAGCCCGATATGCATTCATCACCGCGGGTCCACACGGCGTTTTTCGCTATGACTCGGGTTTTGTTGGGATGGTCGTAGGGTTCATATCCTCGCTCCTGTTTGGCCTGATCGGCTTCTTCTATGCTCACAACAGCCTGCGGCGAGATCGCATATCGCCGACCGGAGAGGTTCTTGCTGCCACACAACTCAGTTCAACCGGGTACATACTCGGCAAATACCTCGCTGTCATATGCGCGCTCACGGCGCTACTGGCTTCATCGCTGGTGACTGGCGTGATCGTTCAGGCACTCAGGGGTGAGGCCGGGCTAGCTTGGGATAGGCTGCTGAGCTCCGCATCTCTGCTGGCCGTACCCACCCTGCTGTACACCGCCGGGTTGGGCGTAGCCGGCGGGGCCATCCCGGTCCGCGGATCAGGAGTAGGCCTGAACCTGCTCTATGTCGCCTACTGGTTCGCAAGCCTGTGGGGAGTAATGACGATTAGCGTTGTGCGCACGGCTCTCTGGGTGGACTACACCGGGTTCACAGTGCCCAGTTTTGAGGTTGCGCGAGCGTATCATGCCTCCACCGTGTTAGGGGCTGCACCGTCGCAGCTGAACCTCTTGAACTGGCCGACCCTGTCGACGAACCTGTATCTGATGCCGCGACTGGCTTACGTCCTCGCCGGGCTGGCACTTCCGTTCCTTAGCTCCGTGTGGTTCAGTCGCTTCGACCCAGATCTGTCGATCCGTGTGGCTACCGGGAGAAGAGTGAAAGATAGCCGGTAAGTCGGGAGCTGGTAGAATGGACAAGACGTCGCTGCTTCGAAGCCTGAGGTTGTGTCGACCGTACGCTGGTTCCATACTAGCCCCGGCACTCTTGGTCGGACTGCGTGTGGCGGCTGAACTGGCCGCGCCTCTCATGTATAGACGTATCATAGATGTGGCCATTCCGTCGGGCGATTTGACAGCAGTGATTTCCGGAGCCGCGCTCTACACCCTACTGGTCGCAGGAGCTGGGCTGCTAGGAGCATGCTGTAGTTATATTCTTACTTGCTGCGGGCTGGATATCACATCAAGCCTCAGGAACCAGCTGGTCGAGACTGTCCTCAGGTGGCCACTTGCACAATGGGACAGTACAAGCACAGGACAGGTGCAGTCGCGTATCATATCCGATTCACAGACCCTTCAGAACCTGCTTATGGACACGGTACCTTCTCTTGTTCGCAACTTTCTTGTCTTGCCTGGCGCAATCGCAACTATTCTCCTACTGGATTGGCGGTTATCAGTACCATGCTTATGCCTTGTCCCTGCGTACGTGCTCCCTGCCAGGTATTGGGGTCCCCGCAATGGCGCAGCATGGAAACGTGTGGCTGACGCTAGGGAGATGTTCTTCAAGTCTGTTCAGGACGCCCTGCAGGGCGTGCGGCTTATCAAGACTACCGCAAATGAGCCGGATCATGCCAGATACCTTCAAGTCCGCGAACGCGATTTGGTCGATGCACACAGCGCCGCGGCACTCCTAGGGCGCGTCTACGGTGTTGCGACGGCCACGATATCGCTCCTCCCGGTGGGTGTAGTCCTTGGCTGGGGCGGAGTCCTCGTTGCCCGGGGCTCGACCAGCGTCGGAACTGTGGCAGCCACAATAGCTTATGTTCAGCAGCTGTATGCTACAGTATCTGTCCTGCCTGGACTGTACATGCAGAGCACGCAGGTGGGCGTGTTCCTAGATCGTGTCCTGGAGTATTTTGACACTCCAACCGAAACCATGGGGAGCATACGACCTGATCTGCATATCAACTGCGACGTGGAATTGTCGGATGTGTACCTCGTACACGGCGAACGCGTGGCCCTTGCTAATGCAAGCCTGACTATAAGAACTGGGCAGACTGTCGCGATCATCGGACCCAGTGGGAGTGGGAAATCCTCTGTCGCCGCGCTGATACTTGGCATGTACAAGCCGCTCAGGGGAGATGTAAGTGTAGGGGGAGTAACAATCGGCAGATGTGACACCGCGTGGCTGCGCCGCCAGATAGGCGTTGTAGGTCAAGATACGTTCCTCTTCAACGGTTCGATCTACGACAACATAGCCTATTCGAAAGCTGATGCGACCATTGACGATGTTGTGCGCGCGGCAAAACTGGCCTGTATCCACGACTTCATATCTAGCCTTCCCCTAGGCTATGGCACGCCCTGTGGTGAACGTGGAGTTCAGCTGTCAGGAGGTCAGCGGCAGCGAATAGCAATTGCGCGAGCGTTAATTCGGGATCCGGAGCTGCTCATCCTGGACGAGGCAACGTCGGGTCTGGATCGTGAAACCGAAGCTGAGTTGATCTTAACTCTCTCAGACCTCAAGAGATCCCGAACCACTATTGTGGTTTCTCATCGATCATCCATGCTGTCAATAGCCGACTACGTCTATGTGATGGCTGAAGGTCAGGTAGTAGTAGAAGGAACTCCAACCGAGGTAGACCTGCGCGGCGTAGTCTAGCTATAGATAGGAATGCCTTGACATGATCGAGGAGGGAGCGGTTCGCCCGCCCTCTCTCTCACCACCGCACGTGCCCTGTGGCATCTAGAATACCGCCAGAGCGCAGCAACCCAGAGTATGCGGTCGGCAGCATGGAGATCTGCCGCCAGCAGGAATGACACCACGTCAGGGCGCCAACTGGAATCCAAGACCCACTTCGGCGAAATGCTTGTCTTCGGTAAGGACATTCGTCACTTTACGCTCTTTCATCACTATCATGGAGGTTAGGTCGGTGAAAGAGATCCGAGCCTTGTCTCTGAGGCTGATGCGCAGATCCCAAGCTGCAGCGAAGCGTTCCGGATTAATGCGCTCAATGTTGATGTACCCGCTGCTGGCCGCCGCGATGATTGCACTTGCGAAGCGGGAGGCCTCGTCGAAGTTCTCTCTGCGAAAGATGAGAGTGATCGTCTCGTCAAGGACATAGTCGCTCGTATAGATACGCTCACCTATGCGGCTGAGGCTTCTGTAGTATTCGGCGGCTTCTCTGTGCCGTGCGTCCTTCCGATGCCCGAGGGCAATCCAGCCCCACGTGTCTACAAAGACTGGCCCAGACAGCATGTTTCATCTCCTCGTTTCTTCGCCGTACAACGCCTTTTCGATCTCCTCAGCCGAAGTCGGCTCTTCGGACAGGGAGCCAAGGACATCAAGTATCGGATCTGCAGCCGGTGATCGCTGCTGGGCGGTCTCGCGCACAAAGCATGGCTGGGTCGCATCATCAGCCGGACCATGGTACAACACTGCAGCATTCTGCAGGAATGTCTCCAGGTCTTTGCGCCTGACCCTGGCGACTCCCTTCGACAACTTGAATATGGGGATTCTCGACTCCTTTGCCCATCGGTATATGGTTGGGCGCGCTACTCCAAGATAGTCGGCTGCCTCTTGCACCGACAGCCATTCCTTCTCGAGTTTCATGGCGGTGCCTCCCATGCGGAATGATTGCTGGCGGGTGTCTGTGCCGCTGGGGATGGACGCAAATGGGATCGCCAACTCGCGCCCTCCGCTGGTACATAGTGTATCATACTGTCACAGCCGTCATCAAGAAGCAACTGGCCGATGGCGCACGACCCCGCTTGGGTGGTTCATGGCATTGGCGGAGAAGATATGCTACCATATGGGTGAGGTTGGCTGGGAGGCAGGATCAAATGGGCGTGCGTTCGTATGTCGATGGGTACATCCGCAGGGAAAAACGCCAGCTTCAGGCGTGCGAGGAGCGGCGGGCGCGGGCGGGAATTCGACCTCTGCAGCGACATCGATCTTGCGGTTCGGGGCATCTCCTGGTCGGAGTACTGGCACCTCTGGTCCGAGGTAGACGCCCTCACTGACATCCCTGTCGACCTGGTCATGCTGGACGGAGCCAGTCCGTCTCTGGCCGAGCGGGTAGACTTTGAGGGGGTGGTTCTGTATGAGGAAGGTGGACGCCAGGGTTGAGTTCGACCACGTGTGTATCGAATACGAGTCCTGGCGCTACGAACGGATGCGCAGGGTAACCCAACGGATCCGCGCCCTTGATAACGTTGCCCTCAGCTTCAGCCCGGGCGAGATCGTTGGGGTTAAGGGTCCGAATGGATCGGGCAAGTCCAGCCTGCTGCGGGCGATGTGCGGGATGCACGCGCCGGTGAGCGGAAGGGTATTGGTCTTCGGCAAGCCGCCCAACCTCTTCGACTCCAGGTTCAAACGGAGAATCGCATATTCCAGCTCACGCCGAACATCCCTCCTCCCCGACCTGCCCCTTATCGACTCGTTCATCCTCCGCCGCGAGCTGTTCGCCATGTCCCGCGCGGACTGGGAAGGCCGCATGCATAGCCTCGTCGACCGGCTCAGCCTGGGCGCCCTCACGAATCGGCCCGCGCGAGAGTTCTCCCAGGGCCAGCGTGCCCGGGCAGAGCTAGCCATCGCTCTGCTTCATGGGCCAAGCCTCATTCTGCTGGATGAAACCACAGAAGCCCTGGATCTGCAGTACTTGCCTGGGCTCTTGGCGCTGCTGAGCGAGCTCAGCGCGGACGGGGCCACCGTGTGCATGATCAGCCACCGCCCCGATGATCTCGAATGCGCTCACCGCGTTGTGACCATCGACGGAGGGAGGGTTGCGGCAGATGAACGGATCCGATGCACAACCGCGGGCAGTTAGCGAAGCGACTGCAACCAGGCTGCTGCACATAGCGGCGATTCTGGCAAGAGAGCGCATAACCCCAGCGTGGGACTTCATCATGAGTTCCCTGGGTTCAGCCGTCCTGCTGATTGCGCAATTCGCCTTTCTGCGCGGCCTGGACCCCTCAAGCGATACCCTCCGCTACCTGGCGCTCGCGCGCACAGCCTTCGCCTTCTCCGGCGGGCAACATCTCGAGCGGTTCTTGATAGACGGCTACATGAGCGGCTCCCTTATGATGGACGTGATCACGCCCATCAATCCCTTGGCGTTCATCGTGGCCCGGTCGTTCTCCGGCATGTTGGCGTCAGCTGCCGCAACCCTCCCCGGTGTGCTCATGGGCGCCCTTCTGCTCGGAGGCATGCCCAGGATGTCGTGGCCGGGCGCCGCGCTCTACGCCATATCGCTCATCTTCGTCTGGCTGGCGTCGACGGGGATCGCGCTCATCTCATCCGCGATCGGTGTCGCGCTCAAGCAAGGCGAAGCCGCCGTTCAGCTCAGGGTGTTCATCACACAGCTGGCGTCCGGGGCGCTGATCCCGGTCTACCTGTATCCTGAGTGGGTTCAGCGAGCGATACGCGCCCTTCCCTTTGTTCATCTTGCCGACACTTCAGTGGCCATTGCCCGGGGAGGAAGTGTGAGCAGCATGTATCCGCAGATCATCTGGAGCGCGGCCCTGCTCGGAATCGGGATCGCGCTGTGGAGGAGGCGCCTCGCGCGCCTAGATGTATATGGAGGGTAATGTGAGAGCGGCGCTGGCCCTAATGCGCGCGGCGTTCCGTCGAAACAGACGATCGGCAGTGGGGTTCTGGATATGGTTTGTATCGGTAGGACTGTACCAGCTCCTCGGACTGGTCTTTGTGTGGGTCGCCTCATCCCGGCTCAGCGCGGGCGCCGAGTGGTCGGCCATGTACGTCTATGGCGTTTTCCAGGGGGCAACAGGCCTTGCCTACGCCTTCGGCGCCTGGACGGTCTTCTTTGCCTCCCGCTACGTCCGCAGGGGAGAGCTCGACGCCTTGCTCCTGCTGGCCCCCGACCCCCGTGTATCGCTCCCCTTCGCCAACTTCGAGCCCGGGGAGCTTATGGGAGCCCTCTCCGGCTACGCCATCGCCCTTATCGGGTTGCGCGCCGGCACTCGGCTCACCGCGCCCAATGCCGCCCTGACCCTCGCGGGCATCGCCTGCGGAGGCGCCGCAACATACAGCCTGTTCATGGCGGCGGCGACCCTGTCGCTCTATGCTAAGCAGTCGTCGGCTGCGATAAGCTTCGCCATGGATCTCGTCTTGTTCGGCCAGTATCCCATGAACTTGTACCCCAGCGCCATGAGGACACTCTTCACATGGGTCATCCCCATCGTGCTGATCGCCAACGCCCCGGCCCGCCTGATCGATGCAGGCCCGGGCCTGCTTGCCGCCGTACTCTCCGCAGCGGCGCTCGCCTTGGCGGGAGCAAATGCCCTGTTCAAGCAGGCACTCTTCAGGTTCATCAGGCACTGGTGAGCTATCGGTCATGGAGGCGCATTTCAGGCAGACACACAAAACCCTGCTCAGCAAAGTGGACATCGAACGTGAATACCTCTGCGATTCCCAGCCGCCTCATTATGACAAAGCTGGTGCAGTCGACAAGACTTAAGCTCCTGCGATTCGCGGTCACGAGAGCAGTCTCTGCCGAATCGTGCGTAGCGCGGTCGACCCATTCGACGTCCAGCATCGGACAGACGCATTCCCTAAACGCACGCAGGGCCTCCATCCCGAGCCGCCTCTGGGCAAGAGCCGCGGCCTCGACCACAACGTAGTTGCTGCATACAAGAGGCCTTTCGTCCCGGAGTAGCCCTTCCCATATGCTCCATGCCGATTCATGATTGATGTCATTCGAGCTGAGTAGGGCAAAGAGCGCTGAAGTGTCGACGAAGACCCTCATCATAGGAAGTCCTCCGCCAGGTACTTGTCGTGGTTAACCGATATGTCAGTCTCACCGGACCTGAACTTCCCCGCGATCGAAAGAGCCCGACGCACACGCTCCTCACGACTGACACTACCCCGACCGGCCAGGACCATGTCGGCGCCGCGTCTGATCAGCTCCGCAACGGATACCCCCTCCGCGCTGGCCATAGCCCGGAGGCCCTCGAGCTGTTCCTCCGTGAGTTGCACCTGCATGCGGATCATGCGCATCCCCCCTTCAGTGAACATCTGTTCCTGTGGTATCATGATATCACATACTGATGTCTCTGAACACGGCTTGCCGGTATCATTGCAGGGCCCCGTCGAAGTCGATGCAGTCGCAGAGTCCGCCGCTTTGACGGATCCCTGGGTATCATTGCCGTCCGCGCTGACGCGATCGGGCGGTGTGGTATAATCGTCTCGAAGACTGGCGGTCGAGAGGAGGCAGAGCGCGATGGACTCGCATGGTTTCGACCGATACTTTGAGCACGAAGAGCGGATCGTTGCCCAACGGGAGAAGGATCTCGCCGCGCACAAGGAGCGCCTCGCCCAGCAGGCCGCTCGACTCACCGAGGTTCTGAGCGCCCTCGGGGCAAGTCGCGTCTGGGTCTTCGGCTCTTTTGCTCGCGGTCGCGTACGCTCTGACTCTGACCTGGACATGGCTGTGGAAGGCCTGCCATACTCACAGGATCAGCTACTGGGAATAGCCGAGCAGTCGCTGGGCAGCGGGTTAGCTCTTGACCTGGTACCTTGGGAGGTTGCAGGCGCCTTGCTGCGAGAGCGCATTTTGTCGGAAGGGAGGCTTCTGTATGAGCGCGAGGAGTGAGCGCGCGTGTGAGCTTCGCGGTCTTCTTGTGGACATACGCACAGATATGAAAGCTTTGGATCGGCTCTTCGGCGCGGTAGATCAGGCAAAGGCGGCTTCGCTTGATCGTGGTTCTGACGACATGACTGTGTGGGCATTTGCCGCCTGGCTACACCATGTCTACACAGGTGTGGAGTCGATCTTCACAAGAGTGGCTCAGGTCCTCGACGGCTATTCAACGCGAGCCGATGACTGGCATCGACGCCTTCTCGTCAGCATGAGTGAGCCCTTGGAGGGCGTGCGGCCCGCGGTGCTGACTGCAAGCGCTTTCGCGTGGCTAGATGAACTGCGCCGTTTTCGCCATCTCTTCCGACATGCCTACGGCGCAGAGCTCGATCGCGAGCGAGTGAAGGATCTGGTCATTCAAACCCTGGAGATGCGCTCAACACTGGATGAGGAGCTACACCGACTAGAAGCATTCGTCGAGGCCTTGGTAAAGCGCCACGAACAGCAGGATGCTTGATAAGCAAGCGCGTGTTCCCGATTGCTTCGAGCGCCTGGGGTCCGCCCGCTCAGTGACTATGGCGACGACTATGGCAGTATCCGCGCCAGCGCCGCCGCGACGAATATCGCCGGCAGCATGTTGCCCACGTGAACCTTCTTCACTTCCAGTGTATTCAGTCCGATCCCTACGATCAGGAGCCCGCCCACTGCCCCCATCTCGGTCATGACGGCATCGCTCAGAAAACCTTTCACAGCCGCAGCAGCGAGTGTAAGCCCGCCCTGGTACACCAGAATCGTCAGGGCGGAAAGGGCAACCCCTATGCCCATGGCGGCTCCGAACGCGATGGAGCAGAACCCGTCCATCAGGGCCTTAGTCATCAGGATCCGGTAATCGCCGGATAGCCCGTCTTCTATGGAGCCTATGATGCTCATCGGCCCTACACAATAGAGCAAGCTCGCCGCCAGGAAACCGCCGGCCAATCCCGAGCCGCTTTTCGCAAATCGTCTCTCGATTCCGACAGCGATTCTCTCTAGCCAGCCCTCGATATCCAGCGCCGTTCCTATGGCTGTTCCAATTACCATGGCGAATAGCGCTACCAGCACGTTGCGGGTTTCGGCGGCCATCTTGAAGCCAATGAACACCGTGAAGACGCCGATCCCTTGAAGAACGGCTTGCGACATCCTCTCGGGCATGCGCTTCTTTAGCGCCATGCCCACCGCAGTGCCCGCAACTACTGTAGCTGCGTTTATTAGCGTTCCGGTCATAGACGTATCCTTCCTCCGGTTGCAGTGGCCAAGCCCGGCAGGCTAATGGGATGGGCGCATTCGAAACACTCCGCCCGGATCGAGTATGACGACCCCTTCGGTGAGCGCCGCTATGGCGAGGGGATTCCTCCTCGCAACCATACGCTCGAATTCGTCGCGCGTGAATGCCTTGGGTTCGATTCCGGGACCGACATCTCGGTACAGCAAGTCCGCCCGGGCAAGAGGGCTGTCGGGCAACCCCTCGGACACAATGATCACATCGATGTCGCTGGCGGGATTGAAGTCTCCCCTCGCAACCGACCCGATCACTGCGGCTGCCGCTACTCGGATCGGCTCATCGTCGCGGGAAGCTACTCGCTCGACATAGACCCGAGCCAGATCGATTAACATGAGCCGCTGGGCTTGCCTCTTTTCCAGCGCCGATACGCGTCCCAGTCGAAACAGACCGGCCCTGACATCGTCATCCCCCTTCCCGACTACATTGATTCTCCACATCGCGGCGAATACCTACTGCCGTCGCCTATGGGATCCGCTGCTCGGGATTACTGTTTTGGGCTATTGGCCAAAGCCTCGCGTCAGAAGGTCGGGGCGGAAGACAGACCCGGGAGGTGAAGCCATTCCAAACGCGAATTACTGGTGGTGGAGAATGCGGCAAAGCCCAACAGGGAAGGTGATGGAATGCTCGATCTACTGAAGGAGGCGATCTCGCAGACCGCCGAATACGCCGAGATCCGGTATCACAAGCGTGAACAGACGTCCATTGAGGCCAAGAACGGCAGACTGGCCCGGGTGGAGCGACGAACCCTCGCAGGCGCCGGAGTCAGGTGCCTCGTAGACGGGTGCTGGGGATTCGTCTCCACCACCGATGTGACCCACGATGGCCTGCGAAAGGCCATTTCCGAGGCGGCGGAGGCAGCGCGCATAGGTGCCGAGCTGCGCCGCGAAAAGGTTGTCCTGGCCCCCGCCAAACTCGCCCAGGGAGAGTTCGTCTACTATGACTTAGCGGGCGAGCCCAGCATTGCAGAGAAGATCCAGGTAGTCATGGCCGCCGAGAAGCGCGTTCGCGAGCGCTCGTCACTGATTGTGGCAAGCTCAGTCAGATATCTGCAGTATGAAGACGAGAAGTACATAGTCACCAGCGATGGGGCGGCGGCCCACATCCTCGACAACAAGCCAAGTTTCCACGTGACAGCCACTGCAGGCCGAGGCAACCAACTCGAGATGGCAATCAAGAGCTGGGGGGTCACAGGCTCATGGAAGGACCTGCTAGGCAAGGTCCGTCTGGATAAAGCGGCCGACGATGCCGCAGACCTGGCCGTACGCAAGCTCGACGCAGGGTACGTGCGGGGCGGGCAGTACACCGTGATCCTCGACCCCATGCTCGTTGGGGTGCTGGCTCACGAGGCCATCGGACACACAGTGGAGGCCGACTTCGTCCAGGCAGGATCGGTAGCCCAGGGCAAGATCGGCCAGAAGGTCGCGTCTGATCTAGTCACAATGGTAGACGACGGCACGATAGCAGGGGCCGCCGGCATGGTCCTTGCTGACGACGAAGGCGTTCTGGGCCAGCGTACTGTCATCATAGACAGCGGAATACTCCGCGACTACCTGCACAGCCGCGAGTCGGCCCAAACCTTTGGGGCCGAACCGCGCGGCAACGCACGTGCCTTTACATACAGTGATGAGCCTCTCATCCGCATGACAAACACATGCGTACTCCCCGGGAAGGACGATCTGGACCAGATGATCGCGGGCATCGACGATGGTCTGCTGCTTCGCGAGATGGGCGTTGGCGGCGGGCAAGCCGACTCCACAGCCGAGTTCATGTTCGGAGTCGCCGAAGGCTACGTCATCAAGCACGGCAAGCTCGGAGAGCTGGTCAAGAGCATAACCATCTCAGGGCAGGCCTTCGAGGTGCTGCAGAGCGTAGACGCAGTCTCGTCAGACTTCATCTGCGGCCTTGGCGCAGGTCATTGCGGCAAGTGGCAGCCGGCCAAGGTCGACGCCGGAGGCCCTTACCTACGCTGCCGGGTCACTGTCGGAGGGCGCCATGAGTAGAGGAGGGAATGGTTCGATGCATCTCGATCTGTGCGACGATCTAGTCCGCCGCGCTCTAGCCATGGGCGCGGCCGATGCGGAGGTATTCTACAGAAAAGCCAGGAAACTCGAGGCCATGTTCGAAAAGAACGATCTCCAGGTCCCCAAGGGCGACACGTATGAAGGCGTGGGCATACGGGTGCTACTCGGCGGATCAGGCGGCGTCAGGCTGGGTTTCGCAGCTACAAACCTTCTCACCTCCAAGTCGCTCGAAAACGCGCTTTCCGCCGCCGTGGCGATAGCCCACGCCTCGCCGGAAGACCCCAACTACTCCCTCGCCGAGCCTGCGCCCGCCGAGCCAGTACCCGGCATCTATGATCAGTCAGCTGAGAAGCTAACTCTCCGAGACGCGCTCGATCAGGGCCGTCTTATGCTGGAGGCGGCACGCGACGTTGACCCGAGAGTGACTCTGGACTCAGCGATGTACACCATAGAGGTCTCGGAGAAGGCCATCGCCAACTCCCGGGGAGTCCGCCTCTCCGAAAAACGCAGCCTATTCGTGTGCCAGGCCATGGCGTTCGCCCGCGATGGCGAAACCGTGTCCTCCTTTGACATGGAAGTGGGCGCGTCGAGCCAAATGTCCGGCATGGACCCGGCCGCTCTAGGACGCAAGCTGGGCGAAAAGGTAGTCGCCACTCTGGGGGCGACTACTATACCCAGTTTCAGAGGCACCGTGATCATCGCTCCATACGCTGGGGCAGAGCTAATCGTCTCGCCCATCACCTTCTCGTCCGATGCAGAGAATGTTCAGACCGGTCGGTCCAAGTGGAAGGGGATGCTTGGGACACAGGTTCTGTCTCCCCTGCTGTCGATTGTCGATGATCCATCGATCCCCGGAGGCGCCGGCTCAACAGCCTTCGACCGTGAGGGAGTCCCTGCACACCGTCTCGATCTCATAGAGGACGGCGTGCTCAATCACTACCTCTACAACTGCTACACGGCCCGAAAGGACGGAGTCGTATCGAACGGGCGCGCCGCAGGTACCGATCAGAACACGCCGTCTATCGGTCCGACCAACTTCGCCATCGCCCCCGGCGAACGCTCGCTAGACGAGATGACAGCTGCATGCTCGAAGGGTATCATCGTGAACAGGTTCTCCGGAAACCTAGACGAGGTGAGCGGGGATTTTTCCGGCGTGGTCAAGGGCGGATACTACATCGAGGCCGGCAAGATCGTATGCCCCGTCAGGGAAGCGATGATCGCCGGGAATATCTACGACCTGCTCCGCCAGGTAACCGGCGTATCGCGCGAGTCAGTCGAGATAGCCGACATGAGGCTTCCTTATGTCCAGTTCAACGGGTGCTCGGTCACCGGAAAGCAGTAGAACGAATACTGCCCGATCAGCGGTAGTCCGAGATTTTCCGGCATCGCGGTCATCAGGACTGAAGGAAAGGACGCGCGGATGCAGAATCATCGCTCATCGGCACTGCCGGCCCATGCCGACTCGAGGAGGCGATTTCATGAAGCGGATTCTGACTCTGTGCATTCTCGCGTTTACACTCGCGTCCTTTCCTCTCTCCATCGTCTGCGGCGCCCCAATGACCATTGTCTTCAACAATGGCACTACGGTAACGTATGACACAGACGAGATCAGGTCGATCACGTTCTCGGGCGCACCCGCGATGCCGAAGGTATCGTCTCCCGGGTCACCGTTCGCTATCGCTCAGCCAACGATGGTAGAGAGTTTTCAAAACGGCTTAGGCGACCGCTGGGATCCCGTCGCAGTGGTGGGAGGCGACTTCGGGAGGTTCGCCAGATTCGAATCGGGAAAACTCGTTGTCAACGTGCCCCGCGGCAACTCATGGGGAAAGACCGGCATCCAGTCCAGGCAGCCCATTTTCACCGTTGATCGGTCGTTCGAGACACAGCCAGGCCTGGTACTTATCAAGACCGATCCAGCGCTCACAACAGGGTTTGTGGTAACACTAGCCTCTGCCTGGCACCACGATGTGTGGGTTCTGCAGACTGTGTGGGTGCACATCGCCTGCGCGACTGATGAGGGCGAGGGTTCGGTCGTGTTCATCAACACCCACGGTCCCGAAAAGTATGGAAGTGAGGGCTACCTCCCGATCAAGCCGCGGGAAGCGCCCGAGTGGGTCGGGCTCAAGGTGTACCCAGGCAAGGTGGCGCTCCAGGTATCGGACATGGACAGCCCCGCATTCATCGACATGGGCTGGATCGGCGAAGGGACGCCAGTGTATCTGCAGATCTTCTCGCATCCCCGTGCAGAGGGAGGGCCTGCCGCCGTGGCTATCGATCAGATCCAGGTGGGCAGATAAGCTGTCTGCACGTTCCCGGGTGACCAACTCCATCTAGTCGCCCGGTTCGTCATAGCTATCAGCGAAGGGGCGGGTCCATCCCGCCCCCTCGTCTTCTGTGCAGCCTCTTCCCAGAACTCGTCGCCTCGAACTCCACTGAGCACCGCACAAACCCCTCTTTCAGGGCCCATTCCATAACGGCTGATAGAAGTGATCTGGCAATACCCATGCCCGGCCCACATTGCCCCGATGTCTACCTGGCCTTCTCAATCACGACAGGAGACCCGATCTGCGCCCCGAAGGCCGCTTTAGCATCGTCCATGTTGATGGAGATCTCCACCCAGTCTGTACTGGCGATGAAGATCAGGTGGTCGCCTTCGGGAACATCGCCGTATGTATTCACGAACTTGCTGGGAATCGTCTTGCCGCCCACAGTCACCAAGGCTGTATCGCCGTATCCCAGCCCCAGCTCGGCCAGGAGGTCGCGACCGATGTTCGCCTGCAGGTTGCCATACTGGTCAACCAGCACGATCTCTCCGTATGCCTTTCCTTCCTCAACGCGCGCCGCTTTGATGTCGAGCACAACCACATCGTCCACCATGGGTCCGACCTCGGCGAACTTGCGGCCAGCCGACAGATTGGCGGCCGTAGGCGTGAAGATGTCGCGCCCATGGAACGAGTACGATGTGGGCCCGGGGCGCATGAACGCCCGGTTGGTTATGGTTCGGACCTCATCGACTCCGAACTCCTGCATGACCATGGTGAATATCCCGTTGTCCGGGCCGACGAAGTATCTGCCATCTGCTGTCCTGACAGCTATCGGGCGCCTTTCAGTGCCCACCCCAGGGTCGACAACTGCGACGAATACTGTGCCGGACGGGAATTCCCTCGCCGCAAGGAGCAGGGTTACCACGCCTTCCATGATGTTGTAGGGCTCGATCTCGTGGGTGATATCGATCAGGCGCGCCTCCGGGAACACCGAATAGGCCACGCCCTTGGCGGCTCCCACATAGAAGTCGCGAGTGCCCCAATCTGTGAGGAATGCAATAGTGCCGCAGGTGTCGCGCTCGGCGGGGCTAGCCGCCGTCGCCGCAATAGGCCTCCATGCGCAGACGGACACAGCCACCAACAGCGCCAGGATAGTCCATAGACGTCTCGCTCTCTTCGTGGTCACAGGCATCTCCCCCTCGTACATAATCGCCCAGCCATCCCAATCGAGGCCAGACTTTTCCTAGTCATGTTTGTTCAACGCGATGCTGGCGCATTCCTTCTGTGGCTGGCAGCATGTCCTCACGGGACTGGGTCCTGGGAAGGCCCCCTGGGAAGTGATGCGTGCCGAGCCGGACTCATCCGCATTGCCCGGAAGCACGGAGTAGTCAGTGTCTGCATCTTCGGTTCGTACGCGCGTGGTGACGCAGATCGCGAAAGCGACCTTGATGCTCTTTCAGATCAGATTACCGTGTCAAAGGCAACCCTGGGAGGGGGCGATCCCGAGGTGCTGGGACGCATCCCTAACACGCCGCAAGCAGTGGCCAAGTTGGTTCGCAAGAGGCTTGGCGACATGGACAAGCTCCACCCACATTACGTTTTGGACTTGACCCGTACACAGGCTCATCTTCTGTAGAAGTTATTCATCTTGAGGTCCACCAAGCACACAATCACAAATGCGCCAAGCCACCAATAGGGAGAATGCCCGTATATCAGCGATCTCAGTACAATCTTCCGTATGATCACGAAGAGCACGAGAGAGGCTATCAGCAGAAATCCAAGAAAACCACTTTTCATCTCTCGTTCCTTTCAAATGCCTTGATCGAAAGGCGCCAAGCCAGGGCCAAGGACACTACCCCAATAGCCAGAACAGCAGAACCAATCGATCCTGACGGATAATCCTGCAAGATTCGCGGGTATCTGCCCAGGAGAACCTTCAGAAGGAACAGGCCGACAAGGACGACATATATGGTGTACTGGGCGGCGGCGTATCCGTATTTGAAATAGATGAACAGAAACGCTCCCATATAGACTAGTTCTATGCCCACCAATACTGCGAGCCAGTTGAGGTCGATATGATGAACTTCTTTCCCAAGAACCCGGATTATGCTATTCCCCACAGAGAAGACGAGCAAGACCAGCGCTATGCAACCGATGGCTGAGACGAACTTGCCAGAGACGATTGCCCTGCTCTCAATTGGCAGGGCTTTCAGGTACCCTAGGGTCGTCCCCTGTTCATCGGTCGAGCACGCTCTTCCGACAACGAAGTTGAAAATGAGCATACCGCTAAGGTAGAAGGCCATCAATGAGAAATCGGCTTCCTCCCAAGCTAACAAGACGCAGCTGATGAGCGAGAAGGCGAATGCTGCCAGAACGTGCGTTTTGTTGAACAGAACGTCCTTACAGATCAACCGAATCATGACTTGCTCCTCTCTCGATCAAGGCGATCAGCAGATCATCTAGCGAAAGCTCCCGCGAGACCACTGTAGGGTTGGTCAGCAACAGCTCGGACAACTCGGGATCACGTCTGACAATAGCCCTGTTGCGAAATCTCCTCACAACCATTGGTCGAAACCGCTCCTCACACCCATCAAGCCCTTGCAGTTCAAGATAATTGTCCTGGACCGAAGAGATTTCCTCCTTCAGGATGAGGCTTCCATTCGCCATGAAACAGACATCAGTGGCGATCTTTTGAACGTCCTCTTTGACATCCTCCCCGGACTGAAGTCCGAGGATTCCTGGGGGGCGCCCCAGGCTGGTCGGCAACTATCTTGGCCCAGGCCGTTTCCGTCCAGGCCTCATCGATGTTGCCATGGGGGCCAAGTCAGTGGCCCATCCTGGCTACGTTCCCTTGCGGTTGCCGTGCCAGGCGGCGATCCTGGCAGACTAGGCTGCCGCCAGACCGCTAATTGCTCTCGCGATGTTTGCGGCGCCCACGGAGTCCGCGTGCTCTGTGTGGCCGCAGGCGGTGCACCTAAAGCGAATCCCCCTGCGGCTGGCTTGGTCGACAACGCCACACGCTGGACAGGTCCGGCTCGTGTTCTCGGGAACTACCAATCCCACTTTGATGCCTGCGAGGTTAGCC
>DHON01000059.1:31698-43894 GCA_002409965.1 Firmicutes bacterium UBA5389 | reverse complement strand
GCCTGCGAGGTTAGCCTTGTAGATAATGAACTGCTTGAGTCGGTAGAGACTCCAGGAATGAAGCGAACGACCGCGGTCCTTTCGATTCCGATTACCGCGAATCCGGATGCCGGTCAGATCTTCCATGCGGATCGTGCCCACTCCGCGAGCGATGCACCAGTCCACGATCTTGCGGCTGATCTCGTGATCCTGGTTCGTCATCCAGCGGGCTTCCTTGTCCTTCATGCGGCGGATAGCGCCTAGCGCTTTGGCCTTGCCCATGCGACGGCGCAACGCGTTGAACCTGCGGCGGACGAAGGCGGCGTGGTCCCCGCTGAAGAACAGCGTCTCGCCTTCGCAATTGACCACCGCCAAGTTCCTCAGGCCCAGGTCGACCCCTGCCACCTTCGTCCCGACGCACGGCGTCACCTGGACGGAGATGGAGAGAGCCAGGTACCAGCGCCCACGCTTCTCATACAGTTTGGCTGCGCCTTGCTTGACGGTTGCGCCGAGCTTGGCGAGTAGCTGTGCTTGCCGGTCAGTCGCCTGCAGCGGCACGCGGACTCGGCCGACGTGAGTCGGAAAGCCGACCGTCCAAAAGCCGCCTACTCGCTCTAGACGACAGTTCTGGTTGTTGAAGCCCGGCCAGAGCACTCGGAACTTCTCTACCTTGGGATGCGCGGCCACGTCTCGCAAGGCTTGGTTGATGACGGCCGACGGGATCCTGTCAGGGCAGTAGGGCTTCGCAGTCTTGCTGGTGAGCTTCTTCGGGCGACCGGCCGCAACCAGGTTGTTGGCAAACCCCGTCACACGCCCGGCTAGCTCCCGGTAGACCGCCTGCTTGGCCTTGGTTGGTTGGTGGAGTCTCAGCCGCAATGTGATAGTCTGCACGCTGGTCACCCCCCTTCAGTTTGCTCTCTGATGTACCGTTCGATCGTCTCCGCAGACACATTGCCGGCGCTGGCGATGAAGTAGGAGGGGGCCCACAGTGTCCCACGCCGTGCACGTTGGGCGAGATCGGGGAACTCCTTGAGCAAGATGCGGGCTGACACGCCCTTTAGGACCTTCACTAAGTCGGAAGGCCTAACAGTCGGCGGTGGGGCGACGAACAGATGCACATGATCAGACATGACTTCTAGCGCGACCACATCCCATTCTCGCTCAGCGGCTGTTTGCTCGATAGTCTGCTTTAGTCGCTCAGCCACCTGCTCGACGAGAATGCGCCGTCGGTACTTCGGAATCCATACTATGTGGTACAGAAGCAGATACCTGGAATGCCTTCCAGACTTGATTTCCCTCATATCATTATTGTACCATGTGCGCCATCAGAAGACAACAAGCGAGCACGGGAGCGGCGAGCAGGCCGGAGACTGGAACGCTTCATCCCCGGGATGAATCCCGAGGCTTTCGCTTGTGAATCTCTGTAATCCGGCGCAAGAAGTGCTTCGTGCAGCATAGTATTGTCAGTGCACCCGAGTTCATGTCCTCCCATCGATGGACAGGGATAGATCCTGCCATCGGCGGCAACGGCTAGTACGTGACCAAGACATGGATGTCGCCGCTTGCCCAGGTGGTAGCACAGCATGCTGATTCTGCTCAGCTGAGATTCTCTATCCAGGATCCGAAGCGATATCGCACGGGCGCGTTGCACACATCGTAGAACCTCTGGACACTCTGCCTGACCAGCGAGGGTGAATCCAAGCTGATCACCTCAGCGAGCGAGCCCATGTCCATCCAGGACGGCCATATCGACATGCTCAAGTCACGCACTGCCCTGCCAAGCATGAGCGCGCGCGTCCGGTCACGCTCTTCCAGGACGCTGCCGCGCAGCATCGACCGCCAATCTTCCTCTAGCTCATCCAGCGAGCTTCCGAAGACGCCCATGAAGGCGCGGTTCGCATCGCCCGCCAGCCTGAGAGCTCGATCTAGTTCTACCAGAACCTGACCGCCATGTTCCTCGGCAAGAAACCGGCAGAATGATTCTCCCACGACGAACACGTAGAACCACGGTTGGCCTGTTGATGGAAGTCGTAGGCAGTCCAGCATCAGAAGCCCGGCGCACACCAGATGCGGACATCGAAAGGGAAAATCCGCTTGACCCGGATAGGCCAGGTCCGCCGATGCATTCACGATCCCGTCAGAGAAGGCGACCTTCGGGCTATACTCACCGGTCGAAGTTCGCCCGAGCACAACCCGAGAATACTCCAGCGCAAGTAGGTGCCTGGATCCAGCCCATCTGCCGGTGCCGCGCCATTTCTCGGGCGGAAGACTCACGGTGATCCCAGAGCGACTCCCGGCGATAATCCCTGCCTGTGAGGCATTCGTGGCTTCTTCGCACATGAGCTGCGCGCTGCCAGTAGAGTCAGGGTCAACTTCAAGCACAGAATCCACTCGCGCGAAGACCTCATTAGCGATCAGCGCGAGCTCGGCGGCGTTTTCGTCGTCCACAAGCCCAAGCGGCCAACACACAATCGCTCTCTCTGCCTGTAGTGTGGACACGGGTTTGACGGTGGGCTCACTTGCCCAGACCCCTTGCGACCCGCACATCAGCGCCGCTACTAATGCCGCTGAGGCAACAAGAGTCCCTGCAGATCGCATAGGACCCACTCCCTCCTTGCTGTTGATACACTGCAGCAACGCGAAGGGCCACCGGGCGATGACTATTACCGATATGTGGTACCATGTATAGCTGGCTCTGGCAAACTATCCATAGTTATGCATTAACGGTTTCGACGTGACAGGCGTTTCTCCTTCTCCGAAAAGCGTGTATTCTTCGAGGATGCTACTAGAGCCGTATTTCGAATCCGCGGACGATGACGGGCACCTGGTCTTTGCGTTCTCCAGCGCCGGCGCGTTCCTGTCTGCCCTGCTCTCCGCGGGCACGGCGTTCCGAGTTCAGAGCCCTGCCTGGCTCCGCCGGCGCCTACTGGCGGCAGCCGGCATGACCGACCTCAGCCTGAGCCAGATGATGGGGATGACAGGCATAGGGTTTCACTTTATCGTGCACGAGGAATGCTGCCCGTTGGCACACGATTCAGCGAATCCGGGAGTCAGTCGGCCGGGGGATCGGAGCAATACTGTGGGGGGCCGGGGAGTTCGGGGTGGCGTACGGGTATGATGACGATGATCAAGTCCTGCTGGTCTCCGGAGTAGCCTCAGCGGGCAATGAAGACAGGTAGGTTCAACCCGTTCGGCCTGAGGCACATTGCGGCTGTCTATGCCCACGCAAAAGCACATACCGCAGAGTACATCGAGTCGCTGTCAAGAGACTGGAACGCCTCACAGGCAATGCAGGATGCTGCAGGCGCCGCGAAACAACTGGCCCAAGTCTTCAGCCAGATGGCGGAGTAGCCGCACTCGACGCCTGCAATTGGCTGCGGCGGCAGGTTCCTCGCCGAACCAGCCGCCGCGCCGACACTTGAGCGCCCAGTGGACACTTACGACCTCTTGGCCAGCTCCTCCTTAAGGATCCTGTTGGTCTCCTGCGGGTTGGCCCGCCCTCTGGTCTCCTTCATGATCTGGCCGACCAGGAAACCGATGGCCCTTTCTTTCCCGGCGAAGTAGTCGGCCACTGGGCCTGGGTTAGCCTCGATCACACGTTTCACGATGGCGGCAAGCTCCCCTGCATCGCTTATCTGCACTAGCCCACGCTCTCGCACAACATCGCCGGGGCGCACGCCTCGGGCGAAGACCTCCTCGAACACGGATTTCGCGATCTTGCCGGAGATCTTACCCGAGCCCACCAGCCCGATCAGCTCCGCCAATAGCTCCGGCGCGAGCTTCGACTGCGAAAGCTCGATTCCGCCGGCGTTGAGAGCCGCCGACACATCACCAACGAGCCACTTCGCTGCCTCCCTGGGACCATCCGCGGCCTGGGCCTGGCCTGCCTTCGCCAGAGCATCACACACGCTGTCGAAGAATGACGCCAGTTCCCGAGATTCGGCTATCTGGGCCGCATCGCTCGTCGGAAGCCCAAACTGGCCCACGTACCTTGCAGCCCTGGCATCCGGCAGTTCCGGCAGACCGCTCCGGATCTCCTCTACCCACCCTGGGGCGATTTCGAGCGGCATCAGATCCGGCTCAGGGAAGTATCGGTAGTCGGCCGCCTGCTCCTTGCTGCGCATGAAGGCCGTCTCGCCGCGGGCGTCGTCCCAGTGGCGCGTCTCGCGGGAGACCCGTCCGCCCGCGCGCACCAGTTCGATCTGACGGGCCGACTCGTACTGAATGGCCCTGTGCACTGCTCTGAACGATGCGATGTTCTTGAGCTCTGCCAAGGTGCCGTACTCCTTCGAGCCTTTGGGCATCACCGAGACATTGGCCTCGCACCTCATGGAGCCTTCCTCCATTTTACAGTCGGACACGCCGAGAGCCACCAGAATGGACCGGAGCTTGGTCAGATACGCCCTGGCCTCGTCGGCGGAGCGCATGTCGGCATCGGACACGATCTCGATCAGACCGATACCGGACCGGTTGAAGTCGAGGAGCGACTGGTTGGACGAGATTATGTCGTCCCCGGCATGCACTAGCTTGGCGGTCTCCTCCTCAAGATGCACCCGCCTGACCCGTATCCGCTTGGGCTGCCCGTCCACCTCTATGTCGATATACCCATCGTGCGCTATGGGGATATCGTACTGCGAGATCTGATATCCCTTGGCGAGGTCAGGATAGAAGTAGTTCTTTCTGTCGAACTTGGTCCATCGGGCAATGCTGCAGTTGAGGGCAAGCCCCGCCCGGATCGTGTATTCCAGAGCGCGCCTGTTCAGCACGGGCAGGGCGCCGGGCATGCCGAGGCATACAGGGCATGTCTGTGAGTTGGGCCTAGCTCCGAAATCCGTCTTGCATCCGCAGAACACCTTGGACTCGGTCGCCAGCTCCGCATGGACCTCGATACCTACAACGACCTCGTAGTCGCCTCGCTCTGTCATTTCGCGCACCCCCCGACCACCGGCCTTCTCCCGCCGATTCCCGACCCCAGCTCGACCGCGCGCCCAACCTGAATCAGCGTGCCTTCATCGAACATCCTGCCCATGATCTGCAGCCCTACCGGCATTTCATTCGCGAATCCGCACGGCACCGATATCGCCGGCACGCCCGCCAGGTTGGCCAAAGTGGTGTAGATGTCCTGCAGATACATGGCTAGTGGATCATCCGGCTCCTCGTCGAACCTGAACGCAACGGTCGGAGCGGTTGGCGATGCCAGGCAGTCGCATTCAGTCAGAGCCCGTTCCACTTCCTCCTTCAAAAGACGCCGCGACCTGAGCGCGCGCCCGTAGAAGGAGTCGAAGTTCCCAGAGCTCAACACGAATGTGCCCAGCATGATGCGACGCTTCACCTCCATGCCGAAGCTCTGGCCTCGGCTTAGGCTCATGAGGTCGGCCACGTCCACATCAGCCCGCCCCTCGGGCCTGTATCCATAGCGTATCCCGTCAAGCCGCGCCATGTTGGAGCTGGCCTCAGCCGTTGCCACCAGATAGTACACTGCCAGCGCATGCTCCACGAGGGGAATCGATACCTCTACTATCCTTGCTCCGGCACTCTCGAGTGCCCGTACAGCCCGTTCCACCACCGACCGCACGCCGTCGCTCATCCCGGGTCCGAAGAACTCCTTCGGCATTCCGATCCGCAGTCCCCGCACTCCCCTATCCACATACTCACTGTAGTCAGGCACTGCATCAGGCGCAGACGTGGAATCCCGTTCATCCCGTCCAGCGATGGCATTCAGCATGATCGCGCAGTCATGCACATCCCTCGTTACCGGTCCGATCGTGTCGAGCGACGACGAGAACGCTACCACTCCGTATCTGCTCACCCGCCCGTACGTGGGTTTCATCCCAACCACTCCGCAGAAGGACGCGGGCTGCCTGATGGACCCGCCGGTGTCGGACCCTATGGCCGCCGCCGCCTCGCCCGCCGCCACGGCAGCCGCGCATCCGCCGCTGGAGCCGCCCGGAACTCTGCCTGGGTCCCAAGGATTCCGAGTGACGTGGAAGATCGATGTCTCGGTGGTAGACCCCATGGCAAACTCGTCCATGTTGGTCTTGCCCACAATGACTGCCCCAGCCGCACGCAGACGCTCCGCCACGGTGGCATCGTACGGCGGAATGAAGTTCTCCAGCATCTTCGAACAGCACGTGGTGCGCATCCCGTGAGTGCACACATTGTCCTTCAGCGCCACCGGTATCCCGGCCAGCTCTCCCACCGAGCCAAGATCACCGTCCCGCCTGGCCCGGGCTATCGCGGCATCGGCAGCATCGGCGCTTCTCAGGGACTCTTCGCGGTCGATCGTCACGTACGCCCCGATGGACGCCTCAACTTCGTCCATTCTGGCGAGGACATCGCAGGTGATCTCCCTCGACGACACCTGGCCTCGCGCCAGCATGCCCTGGAGTTCATGCACTGTCATATCGCACAACCTTGCACTTGCGTTTCCGCTCATGCCTCGCTCCCCTCCCCTGCCTCGATGATCCTGGGCACCCGAAAGAACTCGCCCTGCCTGTCGGGGGCGTTTGCAAGCGCCTCTTCCTGAGACAGCGAAGGCTTGGCGCGGTCTTCGCGATACACGTTCACCGTGCCCGACACATGCGTCATGGGCCGGACATCGGCCCTATCAATCCCCGCCAGTTTTTCCATGTAGTCGATTATCTCCGTCAGGTCATGAGCGATCCGGGCCAGCTCATGATCGTCAAGGCTCAGCCTTGCAAGCTCCGCAAGACGAGCGGTCTGCTCCCTGGACAACGACAACTTACTCACCACCCTGCATCCTTGCATCGACTCCGGCGCGCCCCAGCATGTCCACGAGTTCCCGCTCGGAAAGGACTCGAACCCCCAGTTCTCTCGCTCGGGCCAGCTTGGATCCTGCGTCCTCTCCAGCCACAACATAGTCTGTCTTCCTGCTGACGCTGGACGCGATGCGCCCGCCCAGAAGCCGGGCTAGCTCTTCCGCCCGTTGCCTGGTGAAGCGCTTGAGCGCTCCGGTGAACACGAACGACTTGCCTTCGAACTCTGGTCTACTCACCCCGGACACGCCCAGCGCGTCCAATCCGACCGGCGCCTCGTCCGCCATCCTCACTCCGGCCTCGGCCAGCCGCCCGACGGTAGTCCGGTTTCCGTCGGATTCAAAGAACGCGACCACACCGTCGGCTATCGCCCCGCCCACTGTGGGCACGGACATCAGATCAGCGTGGGTCGCGCAGGCCAGCGCCTCCATGGAGTGGAAATGCCCGGCCAAGAGTCTTGCCGCATTCTCGCCCACATGCCGGATTCCAAGAGCGAAGATCACACGGTAGAGGGAATTGGACTTGCTTTTCTCGATGGCGCCCACCAGATTCGCCGCGGACTTCTCCCCCATACGTTCCAGCTCCATGAGCTGATCCTGGGTGAGACTGTATATGTCGGCCACGTCCCGAACCATGCCGGCCGCAAGCAACCGTTCCACAGTAGACGGGCCCAGCCCATCGATGTTCATGGCGTTGCGCGAGGCGAAGTGAATCAGGCCTTCGCGTATCCGCGCCGGGCACGACAGGTTGACGCATCTGACGGCCGCCTCCCCGGGCTCTCGCACGACTTCGGATCCGCATTCGGGGCACGCGGCGGGCATGGCGAACTCCCGTTCGCTACCGGTGCGCTTCTCCGGCAGAACCCTCACAACCTCCGGGATGACATCGCCGGCACGTTGGATGACTACCCTGTCGCCTATGCGCACGTCCTTGGCCTGCACGTAGTCCTGGTTGTGCAGCGAAGCCCGGCTCACCGTGACCCCGCTCACCTCCACAGGTTCCAGTTCGGCCGTTGGGGTGAGCACCCCCGTGCGCCCTACCTGCACCACAATGTCGCGCACAATCGTCTCGGCCTGCTGCGCCGGATACTTGTACGCCGTAGCCCACCTGGGCGAACGCGATGTGAACCCGAGCGCGCCCTGCAGGTCCAGGCGATTGACCTTTACCACAACACCATCGATCTCGTAGGGAAAAGACTCGCGCCGCTGGGCAATTCTGTGGATGAACTCGATGGCCTGGTCTATGTCCCGACACAGCGTTATCTCGTCGTTCACCCGAAAACCCAGCGCGCGCAGGCGCGCAAGCGACTCCCAGTGAGTGCCGATCTCGCCGCCCCCAATCCGGGGCAGATAGTAGAAGAAGGCATCCAGTTTGCGCGATGCCGTCACGCGCGGATCCTGCTGACGCAGGGATCCCGCCGCCGCATTTCTGGGATTTGCGAACACCGGCTCGCCGCGGTCTTCCCTCTCTTGGTTGAGACGGGCGAAGTCGGGCTTGCGCATGTACACCTCGCCCCGCACAGTAAGAGATTCCGGCGCTCCGGGAGACAGGACCAGAGGTATGGACCGAATGGTCCTGAGGTTGGCCGTGACGTTCTCGCCACGCTCGCCGTCGCCCCGGGTGGCGCCCACAAAAAGACGCCCATCTCGATAAGCCAGAGAGATGGCTAGCCCGTCTATCTTGGGTTCAGCCACATACTCCACACTTCCCAGCCCCACCGCGCGCCTAACGCGCGTATCGAACGCGCGCAGCAGTTCCTCATTGAACACGTTGTCCAGCGAGAGCATGGGAATCTCGTGCACCACCGGCTCAAACGAAGTCGCAACCTCGCCGCCCACCCTCCGCGATGGAGAGTCAGGGTCAGCTAGCTCCGGGTGTATTTCTTCGAGCGCGATCAACTCGCGAAGCAGCGCATCGTACTCGGCATCGGTCACCTCAGGGTCGTCGAGCACGTAGTATCGATGGTTATGATAGCGAATGAGCTCTCTTAGCTCCCGCGCCCGCAGGGCAGCATCATCCAGCTCCTCCACCCCCCATTCAGACTCAGTGAACCTTCTCGATCGGCGCCAGGCTCAGCAGGAACTGCTTTATCCCGCCGCCGGGAAACGCGATGGACGCAAACCACTCGCCTGCGCGCTGGTTCACCGAGACCACGGTGCCCTCCCCGAACTTCGCGTGCCGCACCTTGTCGCCTGCTGCGAACTCGGAGGCGCCCTGTTTGCTCGGCTCGGTTCCAACCGTCTTGACGCGGGCCGGAGCCTCCATCTTGACCTGGCCCGGGACTGTAACCCGGGTTTCGTCCCGCCAGCCGTGGCGGGCCGCGTACCTCTCGGCAAACGCGTCCACCAACAGATGCCCGGGGATCTCCTCCACAAACCGCGACACTGGGTTGGCCGTGGAAGAGCCGAATATGGCGCGGGTAAAGGCGTGAACCAGGTACAGCCTATCCTTGGCGCGGGTGATCCCAACATAGCACAACCTGCGTTCTTCCTCGAGAGCGGCCGGGTCGTAGGCCGAGCGCGCCAACGGGAACACGTTCTCCTCCATGCCCGCTATGAAGACCACCGGGAACTCGAGGCCCTTGGCGGAGTGCATGGTCATCAGCGTCACCTGATCGGCGGATAGGTCCGCCCGGTCCAAATCCGTCAGGAGCGAAACCTCCTCCAGAAAAGCAGCTAGATCGTTGGGCCCCGATGCGCCCACTTGGAGCCGGCCGCCAGGTACGTCCAGAGGCGTGTCCGAAGGCGCATCCAGAGGCCCCTCCGAGTGCCTCGACTCGAACTCCTGAGTGACCGTTATGAACTCCTTGAGGTTCTCGATTCTGCCCTCAGCTTCGATAGTCTGTTCGCGTTCGAGGTCGGTCAGATATCCGGTCTCATCGAGCACCGCCCTGACTATCTGCGATACGGTTCTCTCGCCCCGAAGGGGCTGCAGGCGGCCCATGGTCGCAAGGAAATCAGCCAGCGCATTCCGGGCCCGCGCCGCAAGCTCCATCGACTCAGCCGCCATCTGAACGCCTGCGAGAAGCGGCAAGCCCTTCTCCTGGGCCAGGCTCCGAGCAGCGGCCAGCGTGGAATCGCCTATTCCGCGCCGGGGCACGTTGATGATTCGCTCCAGGCTCACGGAGTCCTCCGGGTTCTCGATCACCCGCAGGTACGCCAGCATGTCCTTGATCTCGCGCCGCTCGTAGAACTTGAGTCCGCCCACGATCCTGTAGGGTATGCCCCTGCTCACCAGCACTTCTTCTATAGCGCGCGACTGCGCGTTCATCCGGTACAGCACCGCAAAATCGCCGTAGCATCGCTTCTCTGCCACAATCAAGCGGTCAAGTTCGTCTGCGATGAAGCGGGCCTCGTCCTTCTCAGTATCAGCGTTGTAGAGGGCGATCTTGGCCCCCGATTCCCGCGCGGTCCACAGAGACTTGCTCTTTCTGTCGCGGTTGTTGGCGATCACATGGTTCGCTGCGTCCAGAATCGTCTGGGTCGAACGGTAGTTTTGCTCTAGTTTCACTACTCGCGCTTCCGGGTAGTCTCGCTCAAACTCCAGGATGTTTCGGATGTCCGCTCCGCGCCACTCGTAGATGGACTGGTCGTCGTCGCCCACCACGCACAGGTTCCTAGTTCTGGCGGCGAGCATCTTGACAAGCATGTACTGGGCATGGTTGGTGTCCTGGTATTCATCGACCATGATATGAGTGAATCGGTTACGGTACTTCTCCAGCACCTCGGGCCGCTCTCGGAATAGACGCACCGCGACCATTATCAAGTCGTCGAAGTCCAGCGCGTTGCCTGTGACCAGCGTCCGCTGGTAGGCCTCGTAGACTTGGGCGATGGTCCTCCGCCTAACGTCCCGGGCGTTTTCGCGGAAATCGTCCACGTCTGTCAGCTCGTTCTTAGCAGAGCCTATAGCAGCCAACACCGATGGCGGCTTGAACATGTCGCCCGACACATTCAGCTCCTTCATGCAACGCTTCACCACAGTGGTCTGGTCGGACTCGTCCAGGATCGTGAAGCTCCTTTTGTAGCCCAATGCCTCGATATCCTCGCGCAGTATGCGCGCGCACAGCGAGTGGAATGTGGATACCCACACCCACCGCGCCTCCGACCCCGCAAGCGTCGCCACCCGGCTCTTCATCTCGGCCGCAGCCTTGTTCGTGAACGTCATCGCCAGAATCCCAAAAGGCGGCACCTCGGCGTGGGCGATCAGATAGGCGACCCTGTGCGTGAGTACTCTCGTCTTTCCGCTTCCGGCGCCTGCGAGTATCAGAAGAGGACCGTTGGTGCAAGCAACGGCCTCTCTCTGCGGCGGATTCAGCCCGCAAAGAAGGTCAGCGCCCATGCGCCGACTCCTCCAGCACCGCGATGGCCCGGGCAATGCGCGAAAGCGACCTCTCCCGCCCCAGCAGAACAAGGCTTTCGAACAGGGGAGGCGTGACCCGCCGGCCGGTGATGGCCACGCGCACCTGCATGAGCAGGTCGCCGACCTTCCATCCCAGCGACTCCGCCAGAGCGCGCAGGGACGCCTCAATCCCCTCGTGGGTCCATTCAGCGAGCCCACTGAGCGCGGCTTCGCAGGCCGCTAGCGCCCTCGCGATGTCGGCCGATGTGAACTTGGCCTTGCCTCCGAACGACTCCCTGGCCAGATCGACCTGGTCCTCGAAGAGGAACCCGAGCATGTCGGGAGCTTCGGTCAGCTTGCCCAGCCTGTCGGTGACAAGCGTCACGGCCTGCTCCAGGAACGCCTCATCGCCGATGGCATATCCGGCCTTCTCCATAAACGGCCGCACCCTCGCCGCCAACTCCTTTGGCGTCAGGTTCCGGATGTACACCCCGTTGAACCAGTCGAGTTTCTTGATGTCGAACACAGCATCAGAGCGCGAGAGCGTCTCCACAGAGAAGGCCTCAACTAGCTGGTCCATGCTGAAGATCTCCTGTTCGGTGCCGGGGTTCCAGCCCAGAAGCGCAAGGAAGTTCACCAGCGCTTCCGGCATGTAGCCCATGTCGCGGAACTCGCCGATGTACACGGCCCCTGCGCGCTTGGAAATCTTGCTGCGGTCGGGGTTGAGCATCAGCGTCAAATGCCCAAACTGGGGCGGATCCCACCCCATGGCATCGTAAACGGCCAGCTGGTCGAAGGTATTGGTGAGATGCTCCACGGCGCGGAACACGTGCGTCATCGCCATATGGTGCTCGTCCACGGCTGTGGCGAAGTTGTAGACTGGGCTGCCGTCGGATTTCACTATGACGAAGTCGCCTCGCTCGCTCATATCCTTCTGCTGATCCCCGCGAAGCAGATCAACGAAGCTGAGAGTCCGGTCCGGAACTCGCAACCTCACAACGTGCTTCTTGCCTTCCGCCTCAAGCCGCGCGCGCTCTTCGGCCGTAAGCCGACTGCACTTGCCGTAGTAGCGCGGGGGCTTGCCCGCCGCTAAGGCCTCCTTG
>DHON01000059.1:5692-31545 GCA_002409965.1 Firmicutes bacterium UBA5389 | reverse complement strand
CGCCCCCCGCCGCTAAGGCCTCCTTGCGCTCGGCCTCCAGTTCCTCGGGCGTACAGTAGCAGCGGTACGCCTTGCCCAGGGCCTCAAGCGTGTCAACGGTCTCGCGGTATGTATGGGCCCGCTCCATCTGGCGATACGGCCCGTACGGCCCGCCCACGTCCGGCCCCTCATCCCACGTTATCCCAAGCCATCTCAGCCCTTCGAGCACACCTTCCTCCGATTCCCTGGTGCTGCGGGAAAGGTCGGTATCGTCGATCCTAAGAATGAACTTGCCCCCGTATTTCCTGGCGTACAGCATGTTGTAGAGAGCGGTGCGCGCAGTGCCCACATGGCAGTTGCCCGTAGGCGACGGCGCTATCCGAACCCTCACCGTTGAACTGGATTGCGAATTCATAGAAAATGTCAGCTCCTCTTCGCCTAGACCGTCGACCCGGTGAATCTCAGCCGCGCCCGGACGGCCGGCGCGCGATAAATGGCCATGCTGATCCCAGTGGGCGAAAGCTCCGTCTGGCGCGATATCGCCGTGACCTTGGCGAACAGCCCGTCCAGAATGGAATCGGTGAACCTCAAGTTCCTGAGGGGACGCGTTATCTTGCCGTCTTCGATGAGAAACGTGCCGTCTTTGGTCATGCCCGTGAAGATGGTCTTCATGGGGTGGACCGGGTTGGCGTAGTTGAACCGTGTGACGTATATCCCACGTTCTATGCCGGCGATCATCTCCGGGATCGTAGAATCTCCGGGGCTCATCGCAAGATGCAGGGGAAATCCGCCGCGCATGTCGCCTCCTGGAACAGCATGCCCCGTAGACTGCGTGCTAGCCTTGGCAGCCGCGGCCATGTCGTACACCATGCCGACCGCCACTCCGCGCTCGATCAACGGTACCCTCTGCCTGGGCACGCCCTCGAAGTCGAATGGGAGCGGCGAAGTACCGGGGTCGCGCCAGTCATCGACGATCGTGACCGCCTCCGAGGTGACCCGGGTCCCCAGTCGCCCGCTGGCGTAGCTCCTGCCCTCTATGAATGACATCCCATTGATGCCCATGTAGGCGAGCTCCTGCATTGCGGTGGCGACCGCGGAGGGCTCCAACACCACCTCGTACTCGCCCGGCTCCACATCCTGCGGGTTTCGCGTCGCCATGCATTTCTGAACAGCCCTTGCGCCCAGCGCCTCAAAGTCGAGGTCGCCCACGCGCCTCGACGCAGCCTCGGCGTAGCCGGAGCCGGCGCTCGACTCAAACCCCGTCATCACCACAGTGACCAGGGATGCATCCGTCCCGCGGCCCCATGCCCTAACACCCCTGGAGTTGGCCACGGCCACCTCCATTGTGCGCGTCCTGAGCGACCCGGAGGCGTTGAGCTCATGCGCATCGGCCTGGCGTATTATGCCGCTCACAGCGTGCGCCCGTTGCATCGGCGTGTAGGCCGCGGTCGTCTCGTCGAACCCATCGGCTTCCTCGTACTCCGCGGGGCCGGCCAGCCCCGGGAAATCCGGAGTCTCCGGCTGGACGCGAGCCGTCTCCACAGCCCGCCGCGCCGCGTCAAGCAGGGCATCATGCGTGATCTGATTGGCGGTGGCCCATCCCTCGCGTGTGCCCAACACGGCGCGGATCAAGATCGTAACGTTGTCCACAGTCGAGCTCTGATGGATTTCGGAGTTGGCGAACCTGGTCAGACTGTCGGCCTCGAATATGAGAACCGCTTCAGCCGCATCGGCGTCGGAGGCGGAAATCGCCGCCTCGCAAATACCGAGCGCGCGCTCCTTCCCTACCATCTTCCGACACCTACCTTCACGTTTCTGAACCGCGCCGGCGATGTGCCGTGGCCCACCCGCATTATCTGCAGCGGTTCTCCTTTGCCGCAGTTGGGCACGCCCCAGAGCACCCATTCGTCCGGGCCGGCTATCCCATCGCATTGACCCCAGAATTCGGGCGTTATCCCAGTGTACGTAGGATTCTTGATCATCTCCGCGCGCCGGCCGTTACGAATTCGATATCCTATCTCCGACCCAAACTGGAAGTTCAGGCGCCTGTCGTCTATGCTCCAGCTCTTGATCCCATCCATGAACACGCCATCGTCTGTCCCGGCGATCAGCGACTCGATGGTCTCATCGCCGGGAGCAAGGCAAATGTTGGTCATCCGGATGATGGGCATCCTGTCCCATCCGCTGGCGCGCATAGCGCCGTTGCTCGCTCGGCCGAGATCATGGGCGGTCTCGCGCGACATCAAGTAGCCCACGAACATGCCGTCCTTCACAAGATCCGTGCGACACGCCGGGGTTCCCTCGTCGTCGTACCCGAACGTGCCCAGGCCGCCAGGGATTCGGGAGTCGGCATAGATGGTCACCAGATCCGAGCCGTATCTGTAGTTGCCCAGTTTCTCAGTGGTGAGGAAGCTAGTTCCCGCAAAGGAGGCCTCGGTTCCATACACCCGGTCGAGTTCTGTAGGGTGGCCGCACGACTCGTGTATCTGCAGAGCCAGCTGGTTGGCGCCGAGAATCAGCGTCATCGTACCTGAAGGGCATTGCTCCGCCGACAGCAGGGCCTGCGCTTCCTCGCCGACTCGCCTTGCGTTCGCCGCCAGGTTCATCTCCTCGATGAACTCGTAGCCGGCCTGCCGCACATTACCGTCGAAGGTTCCAGGATACGAACGCGTCTGCATCTCCCCTGCGCCCACCGCCACTGCGCGTACGCCCGCCGATGTGATGGTGGATGTCTGCGCGATGCGGGCCCCCTCCGTGCTAGCGAAATCGCTCCGTTCGCGAATGGCCTGCATGTAGGCCATGGCCGCCCGCACATCGTTCCCTCCGGCCTGTGCCTCGCCGCACGCCTCCTGCAGCAGTTGCACCTTGTGCGCCATCGGCACTGACCAGGGGTCAACTCTGCACGGCGACTCCCATGTGCCCACCACCGGGGCCAGCGGAGCCAGACGCACCTCCCGTTTGCGAGCTGCTCCGCTCGCTCTGGCGATGTCCACCGCGAGCCTGGCAAGACGGGCCGCCTCTGCCTCCGACACCACGCTGCCTGCGGCGAAACCCCATTGCCCATCGACCAGAGCCCTGACGCCAAGCCCGAAAGACGCGCCGCTTCTGGCCTGCTCCACCCGCCCATTGCGCATCGTCAAGCCCTCTTCGGCCGTCTGCAATGATCGGGCATCGGCGTAGGACGCCCCGGCTGCCCGCGCCCGATCAAGAGCCATTTCGAGTGGTTTCAACACAGCTACACCTCCCGAGATCGCACAACATCGCCTATCTGGCACACAAGTATGCCCACGAGAATCAACGCCGCGCCGGCGAATTGCTTCGCGTCCATCCTCTCACCGATGAGCAGCCACGCAAACAGGGCGGCAAACACCGGTTCCGACTGCATTATCAGGGCGGTACGCATCGGCGAAGTGTATTTCTGCGCAATCGTCTGGACAAGGTAGGCCAGTGCAGTGCCGGTGGCGCCCAGATACAGCACCGACCACGCCACGTCCGGAGTGAACGATGCTGCCTGAGCCATGTCGCGCCCGGCGATCAGCGCGGCCAGCAGTGTCGACCAGACCATTTGAGTGAACGAGAGCAGGAAACCATCGTGCCTGGGCGAGTAGCGCCCAAGCAAGACAATATGAAGCCCAAATGCAAACGCGCACGCCAACACGAGCAAGTCGCCCGCGGACGGACGGCCCAAACCCCGAACCGTGAGCATCGCCAGACCGGCCACAGCCACGGCGACTCCAACGGCCTGATGCGGTAGCACCTTCGTTCGCCTGAACGCATACTCCAGGAATGGGGTAAAAACAACGTGCATACCCGTAATGAAACCGGCTTTTGATGCCGTAGTAACCTTCAGCCCGTGAGTCTGCGTCAGAAACCCGGCAACGAGCGGCGCCGCCAGGAAGAGACCGGCCGTCCATGTGCTTCTGTCAAGCTTCTTCATGCGCGGGCCGGCAATTAACCATATGATGATCGACGCAATTGCGAATCGAACTGCAATGAACGTGGCAGGGTTGATGTCGCCGACCGAGCTCTTGACGATCGCAAAGCTAGTGCCCCACACCACGCATATGCCGACCATACTGAGGTCGGCAAGTACTGACCTAGACGATGCAGAAAGCCGCGTATGCAATGTGACGTCCTACTCCCATTCAATGGTAGACGGCGGTTTGGACGTGATGTCGTATACCACCCTGTTGACACCGGGAACCTCGGCGACGATTCTCCTCGAGATAGCATCCAGAACCCCGTGCGGAAGGCGCGCCCACTGGGCCGTCATTGCATCACTGCTCGTCACAGCTCGCACGGCGATAAGGTGGGAGTACGTTCTCCGGCGCGCGCCTGCGCCGCCCGTGTCCGCGCCTTCGCCCGCATCCCCGATCACAGCCACGCCCACGCTGCGTATCGCCGGGAGAACCGCGAAATACTGCCACACGCCGCCCGCCTGCGGAAGCTTCTCGATCTCCTCCCGCACTACGGCATCGGCCTGGCGCAGAATCTCCAACCTCTCGCGAGTGACTTCGCCCAGGATCCTCACCGCGAGCCCGGGGCCGGGAAACGGCTGCCGGTTCACGAGGGACTCAGGAAGACCGAGCGCATGTCCTACCCGTCGCACTTCGTCTTTGAACAGATACCTAAGCGGCTCCACCAGCTCAAAGCGGACATCCTCGGGAAGCCCACCCACGTTGTGGTGGCTCTTCACCCCGGCGCCGCCGCGCGCCTGCGACCGGCTTTCGAGCACATCGGGATAGATCGTCCCCTGCACCAGGTAGCCCACATCGCCCAACTTGGATGCTTCTTCCTCGAAAACCCGGATGAACTGCTCGCCTATGATCTTCCTCTTGGCCTCCGGATCCGCCACGCCTGCGAGCTTTGCCAAGAAGCGGTCGCGCGCGTCCACAGCCACCAGATTCATGCGAAAGCGGCCCCTGAATACGTCCTCGACCCCCCGGGCTTCGCCTTTGCGCAGAAGGCCATGGTCAACGAAGATACATGTCAGACGGTCGCCAACGGCGCGGTGAACCAGCGCCGCGGCTACTGACGAATCCACTCCTCCCGAAAGCCCGCACACCGCGCGCCCATCGCCCACCTGCCGGGCGATAGCGCCTATCGAATGCTCCACAAACTCATCAGGCGCCATGCCGGCCACGCGAGCACGCGCCTGTTCTTCCCGGAGCAGGTTCTCATTCACGTCCATCCCGGCGCACCTCTTCACGCGAGTTCCTCGCCGTCCCTGTTCCACACACGATCCTTCGGAACGCCCACAAAGGGCAGGTTGCGATACCTCTCGCGGTAGTCCAAGCCATATCCAACCACGAATTTGTCGGGTATAACAAACCCGTTGTAATCGGGAACAACCGGCGCCTGCCGTCTGTCGGGCTTATCCAGCAGCGTACATATCTTGACAGACGCAGGCTTGCGATTCCTAAGGTTAGAAGCCAGGTAGTTCAGGGTGAGCCCCGAGTCTACTATGTCTTCGACTATGAGCACGTGCTTGCCCTCTGCCGGCACATCCAGGTCCTTTACTACCCTGACAACCCCCGAGGACACAGTGGACGCTCCGTAGCTGGTCACTGCCATTGTGTCGATGCACACAGGTATGGAGATATGGCGCATCAGATCGGCCATGAACACCATAGCGCCCTTGAGTATGCACACGAGAAGCACGTCCTTGCCCTGATAATCGCGGGATATCGCCGCGCCCATCTGTGCAACCTTCGACTCTATCTGTTCAGCAGTAAGCAGAATCTCCTTGATGTCGTCTTCTACGCGTGTGGGCAGCCATTCAGACACAACACAATGCCCCCTATATAGCGATTCCTCTGGCCTCGTGCACGTATTCCCTTGGGACCGCAATTGTGACCACCGCGGTCTTGTTGAAACCCTTGGGCTTCCTGACATTCGTGACCCTGGCATCGCAAATGCCCCGACCTGACCTGTCGATGGCGCGAACGACCGCGCCTCGCTCAGGAACGGGCAGGTACTCAAATGGGATGGAGACCAGAGCCTCGACGCCCTCTTGCGACTCGTCCTCGATAAAGATAGCGAGCCCGGGGCAGACCGCAACGCAGTTGCCGCATCCTGTGCATTTCTCGTCGTCTAGGATGGGCAAGCTCGTCATCG
Organism: Firmicutes bacterium UBA5389; assembly: GCA_002409965.1. Taxonomy (GTDB): domain Bacteria; phylum Bacillota; class DTU025; order DTU025; family DTU025; genus UBA5389. Next base: position 25,449 of record DHON01000059.1, on the reverse strand, counting down.
GGTCGCCGACGGCGATAGCCCCGAACCGACAACCGGTCTCGCAAGGGTTACACGGAATCTCTTGCAGGCACTCGATGACCGCCACCGGACCCTTCTTGGCCCGGCCCTCGCGGGCGCATCCCCGGGAGGCCCGAACGTCTTCCCACTTGACGATGGCGTTCTTCTCGATGTCATCAAGCAAATCGATCACTCCTCCAAGCCCCCGGCCCAAGGCACGAGGTCTATGACTCCTCAGGCCCCAAACGAGCCTTTCGTATGACCCTCCGGTCATATACCTTTGGGACTACGTCCAGTACCGACTGTCGAGCGCAGTACCTGACATCATCCCCAAACCCAACGCTCGCAAGGTACACGCCGTGGTCCGACCCCATCAGCGCATCCTCAATCGAGTCCTTGCAGCGCTCATGCATTGCCGCCGCCGCGCGCGCCGAGTCGGAAAGCGCCGCGCCCGGCGTCTGCGCAAGCCCAGATGCGTACAGGCCCGCGCACAGAGCGTCTTCGATGCAGAAACGTTCATCCTGTCCTGCGCACAGCAGTATCACATCGTGATCGCGCCAAGCGGCAAGCGAGCGAAGCACAGCGTCGGCATTGAGAAAACATCCAATGACGATCTCCTTGGCTCCCCCATACCGCTTGACGGCAAGAGTACCGTTGGTAGTGGCCAGGATCACTTTCTTGCCGGCCACTTTGCTCTCGGAGTACTCGTAGGGCGAATTGCCGAGGTCGAACCCGTCGACTGCCAGCCCACGCCGCTCTCCGCCCAACACATAATCGAGCCGAGCATAGCCGCTGGCGATGGTTATGGCCTCTTCTATGCTTTCAGCCGGGATGACTTCCTCACACGAATTTGCCAGCGCGGTCGTGATTGTGCTGCTGGCCCTCAAGACATCGATCACGACCACTACAGCATTCTGCACGTCTTTTGCAGCAACTTCACCTGGTACAAGGGATACATCGACTCGCATTGCGGCTCCCCTTTCAACTTCAACTAGCTTGGATTCAGAGTATAGATATGTTACCGAACCAGCGGTTCCACCAGCGCACGGATGGCTTCGTAGTCCGGTTCCCAGCATGCGCCCTTGAAACGGCCGGGAAGTGTAGTCAACTGAAGAGCTTCCGAATCGAGGCTGCGCAGACGCCATCCGATGGCCGCCATCTCCCGGACAGACAGGTCGGTGTTGGTGTTATCCTGAACTATTTTCGCGATCTTCTTGAAGGACCGAATCCCCCGCCAACTAGCTAATTCGTCCAGGAGCGCTCGGAAAAATCGCTGCTGGCGCGAGGCCCGCGATATGTCGCCCAGCGCATCCTGGCGGTATCTGACGTAGCTTAGGGCCGTCTCGCCGTCCATGTGGTACGCGCCAGGCTTAAGATCGATGGAATACCCTCCGGCCCGGTCAGTGTATTTCATCGGCTTATCTACAGTTATGTCAACACCGCCGACGGCGTCCACGATCTCCGTAAATCCCGAGAAGTCCACCGCCGCGTGCCTGTGGATATCCAGCCCCACAAGATCCGATACGACCCGATGGGCGAGGTCCATTCCACCCAAGCCCATGGCGGAGTTGACCCTGCGTCGACCACCGTTTGGGAAGCTGACCAGCGTGTCGCGGGGAATAGAGACGAGCAGCGCCGCGTGATCGCTCCGCGGCACAATGAGCAGCATGATGGTGTCCATCCTGCCCGAAGAGGCAACGGCCTCTCCGTTCCTGGCGTAGTCGCGGTCTTCTCCTATCAGCAGCACACTGAAGTATTCGCCATCGCCGGGGAAAGCAACGTACCACAAAACCGCGCCGGCCAGCGTGCCCACGATAACGGCGATGACGATGAAGGCTGTTGTGAGTCCATGCCCGCGACGCGGCTTTCGGGCGCGCCTGGGCTTGTCAGAAACGTGACACATATTGCATGCTCCTCAGGCGCCTGACGCGCCCACACCTGATATGATTCTACGGCAAGCCGCCGTATCCTCCCGGCACAAAGCCGCCGACACATCCTCGAGCCTGGCTCCTGGCACTGCATTGGCGTCAAGCCCTGACGTCCGCCCACCGGCCAGCCCGTAATAGCCGGCTGAAGCTATCATGGCCGCATTGTCAGTGCACAGAGCCAGCGGGGGGTAGAACAGCTCGATTTCGAGCCGTGCAGCCAGCTCGTCTAGGGCCGCCCTGAGCGCCAAGTTCGACGCCACTCCGCCCGACACAGCAAGCTTGCGGATGCCCGTAGCGCGCACTCCCGGTTCAATCCTCGACACCAGCTCGCCCAGGGCCGCCTTCTGGAAAGACGCAGCCACATCAGCCGCGTCGATCTCTGCGCCCTTCTGCTCCATCGTATGCAGGCGGTTGATCACGGCCGTCTTCAGACCGCTGAAGCTGAAGTCGAGCGGCCTGCCCTCCACATGCGCCCGGGGAAACGCCATTGCGTCCGGGTCGCCCGAGCGCGCGAGGCGCTCCAACGCCGGGCCGCCCGGATAGGGAAGTCCCATCACCCGCGCCACCTTGTCGAATGCCTCGCCGGCCGCATCGTCGCGCGTACGTCCGAGCACCTGGTAGCGCCCGTGCCCGTGCATCGCCACCAGTTCAGTGTGACCTCCCGATACGGTCAGGCACAGCATAGGCGGTTCCAGTAGCGCATGAGCCAGGAAGTTGGCGTAGATGTGCCCCTCGATGTGGTTGACGCACACCATGGGAATGCCCATCGCAAACGCAAGCCCCTTTGCCGCCGCGAGGCCCACAAGCAAAGCTCCTACCAGGCCGGGCCCGTAGGCGACCGCCACGGCGTCGACTCCGGCCAACGTCAGGCCTGCATCGCTCAGAGCTTGGTCGATGACTGGAATGATCGCCTCCACGTGGCGGCGCGATGCTATCTCGGGCACAACCCCGCCGAACTTGCGATGCACCTCTATCTGCGACGATACCACCGATGAAAGCGTCTCGCGCCCCCGCGCCACGCAGGCCGCAGCGGTCTCGTCACAGCTGGTCTCGATTCCCAGCACAATAGCGTCCTCACTCAGCATCCGCGTCCCGCCCCCCACAAAGCGCGCGTAAAGCGCTGGATATGTCGTCAACCCACATGATAAGCGCGTCTTCACGGTTGTCGATGTAGTAGCGGGGCCTCACCCCCGCCGCCTGAAATCCGAGCTGTCGATAGAGCTCCTGAGCGGGCCTGTTCGAGACGCGAGTCTCCAACGTCATCCGATTTGCGCCACGATCTAGAGCCAGTCCCATCAGAGCAACCATGATGGCTGTGCCCGCCCCGCGGCGACGGCAGTCGGGACGCACCGCAACGTTGGTGACGTGAGCCTCGTCGCACACCAACCACATGCCGCCGTAGCCCGCCATTGCCCCGGATTCGCCCCGAACCACGATGTAGAGAGCTCGTTCATTGCGTGTCAGTTCGTCGATGAAAGCAGCCCGGTTCCAAGGGATGGGGAAAGACTGACGCTCAATCTCGGCCACATCGTCCACATCGGCCGGGGTCATGAGGGATATGGAATACTCCATCCTGTCACCGCTCCCCCTGAGCCAGCTTGACCTCAGCCTCCGAAGGCCGCAGATACATCGGGACGGCGGCTCTTGGGTCGGAGACCGCACCCGCGCGAAGCAAGTCCGTGCCCAAAAGGCCCACCTGCGATGGCCTCAGTATGGCGCCGGGCGCAGGCGGGATTTCGGCCGCGCCAGGCAACGCGGCCCTGAGCGACTCTGCGTAGGCCAGCGCGCCGTCTCCGAGGAAGAGCGCCCGCGCGCTCGATGCCGATGCCGACACTGATTCCTGGGCAAGCGCACACACTTCGCTGATGCTCCTGATGGCGTAATCGGACACCCTCTGCAGAGCCCAAGCCTGAGCTTCAAGAGACTCCGGCGGCTTGAAGCAAGCCGAATAGCATCGTCCGTGCCTGGCGTCGATCAGGCACCAGACGGCGCACGCCCCCCGACCGCGCCCATATGCCAGCGCATCGAGGCTGGGCACCGACACCATGGGGATTGAAAGAGCGTAGGCCATCGCCTTACATGCCGACACGCCGATGCGCACGCCAGTGAACGACCCGGGACCAACACCGCACGCCATGGCGTCCAGATCGGTCGGGCAGACGCCCGCCGCCGCCATCAGCGCTTCCACTGACGACATGAGACGCTCAGAATGGGTGGCCCGGACGTTGAGTATGTGCTCTCCGACGACAACGCCGTCTCGGAGAAGGGCGATGCCTCCAATCATCGTCGAGGTGTCCATCGCCAGGATCAGCACAGCTTCATCTCCTCCAGAATGCTCCGATACCTGTCGCCGCGGGCGATGAAGACCAGCTCTCGCTGGGACTCGTCCGAGGCTGTATCGATCTTCACCGTGAGCCGATCCAGACCGAGCAGCGGACTGTAGACGTCAGGCCACTCGATGATGGCCACACCATCGCCGCCGATGTACTCGTCCAGCCCCGCGTCTTCAACCTCCTCGGCCGACCCGAGCCTGTACAGGTCGAGGTGGTACAGGGGAATCCTCCCCCGGTACTCCTGAGCCAGCACAAAAGTCGGGCTGGACACGCGAGTTTCGTCCACGCCCAGCCCCATAGCAATGCCCCTGGCAAGACAGGTCTTGCCGGCGCCCAGCCCTCCCGCGAGGCACAGGATATCGCCAGGCTGAAGCAGTATGCCGAGGCCACGGCCTATGGCGATGGTCTCGGCAGGCGAATCTGACATGATCCGAACACCATTAATCATCTTGAAGCATGACCTACCCACCAGGAGTCGCAAGCCCGATACTTGCCTCAATGATTATACTTGAGCCGCCCCAGCCCGGTCAAATGGTCCCGGAACCTTTTTCCAACTCGAAGCACGGACGCATATGTCCCACCACATCGCCTCTGCAGTTGCGCACAGGCCGCTCCACGGCGAGCTCACGCATGCTCGCCATCTGGGGAGTGAGCATGCCCAGAGCCCGCAACGTCTCCATCACAGACGATGGAAGAGCCCGCGCCCCGCCGTCTTCGATCTTCACGGCTACGCCCACTCCCTGCGCGGGGATCCCCACGCAAAACAGCCCCTCCGCGCCCCCCTTGGAGAAGACCGCGCCTCGCGCCCCCAGCATAAGGTTGGTTCCGAAGTCGCGCGACCCTCCCACCATCTCAGGGTGGTTCGTCATCGCTCCAACGACCCGCCTGGCCGGTTCCATGTACTTTTCGGGGAGCGACCTAGGCGACGACATCCTGGCATACGCGTAAGCCATGTTGGCCAGGGGCATTCCGAAAACCACCACTCCGCATCCGTCGACCCCTCGCACTACCTGTTCGCGCGGCAGGCCGGCCGCGTCCGACACCGCCTGCCACATGTCCTGCTGCACCTGGCTATCCTTCGATATGTAGTCATCTACGGGGTAGCCTCGATGAGCGGCGTAGACCAGCATGCCCGAGTGCTTGCCGGAGCAGTTATTGAAAACCGGGCTGAACGGCTCGCCTGCCCTGACTCGGACAGCGGCCCGACTCGAGCCGGCCGAAGCGCGCTCCGGCGACGACACGCAGGACGGAGTGTGTGTTCCGCACATCAGGGCCGACTCGGTAAGCCCTATCTTCCCCAGTATACTGATGACCGCTTCGATATGGATATCCTCCCCGTGATGCGATGCTGCCATCACGGCCAGCTCGGCCTGGGTGATGCCGAACCGGTCCACCGCGCCGGACGCAACTATGGGAAGTACCTGAACAGGTTTTGCAGCCGACCTGAAGTAGGTCACATACCGAGGATCTCCCGCCTGCCACAACATGCGTCCATCGGCATCTACCACCGCTATGTGCCCCCTGTGCACACTCTCGACCAGTTCGCCTCTGCACAACGTCACCAGCGCCTGCGACATCGAATGCAATTCAGCACACTCCTTGCGCAGCAATTATGAATTCTTTGAACAGACCGAGCGCCTCCGGATGCCGGCCGGCCAGGGCTTCGGGGTGCCATTGGACACCCACCGTGAACCGGCTCCCGACCTTCTCTATGGCCTCCACGATGCCATCGCCGGCCCGCGCCGTCGCCTCAAAACCCGGCGCCGCCGGGTGCACAGCCTGGTGATGGAAGCTGTTCACCATCATGGTATCGCGCCCCGACACCTTCCGCAGAATCGACTGGGGAGCAACCGAGACCGCGTGTGTGGGATGCCACCGCGGGGCCGAGACCCTGTGCGCGTAGGCGCCTGGAACACACGACTCGATGTCTTGGATCAACCCGCCTCCCGCCGCCACATTGAGCACCTGCATGCCCCTGCAGATCCCCAGCACAGGCAGGTCGGCATGCAAGGCGGCCCGGGCCAGCGCCAACTCGAACTCGTCCCTGGCAGGGCTGATCGAGCCTAGGCGCGGATGCGGATCCGCTCCGAACATGTCGGGACTCACATCCGCCCCACCGGTGAGCACCAGCCCTCGCGCCAATAGGCACATCTCGGCGGCGATCTGCGGCACACTGGCGCACTCCATGGGAAAGGCGGCGGCAAGGGGCAGGCCCCCGGCCGTGTAGACGGCGCGCATGTAGTCCGCCTTGAGCTGAAACAGATCACCGGACTCAATGTCGCAGTCTGCCGATACGAGTATGAGCGGACGCACCGAACAACCTCCTCATCACACAGTTATCCCGGTCGCGCTGGCGCGGTCCGGCAGTGTCAGATATCGAAAAGCCCCAGGCTGATCTCAGCCGCTCGGTCCACCCGTCTCATGGTATCGCTATCGAGAGTACAGATGTGCTGCAGCAGGCGGGCCTTATCGATCGTTCGCAGCTGTTCCAGCAGCACAACGGAGTCAAAAGCAAGAAATCCCTGGGAGGCAGGGAGTTCCACGTGGGTCGGCAGCTTGGCACGCTTGATCCGGGAAGTGACCGCAGTCACTATCGTGGTGGGACTGTGGCGGTTGCCGATGTCGTTCTGCACCACCAGCACCGGCCGCACCCCACCCTGTTCCGAGCCGACCACCGGGTTGAGATCGGCGTAGAAAACATCGCCGCGCTTGACGTCCAAGTCAGTCACCGCCTGCAAGAAACCGCTCGTAGTTGACGAAGGCCTCTTCCTCCGCCGCGGCGCACTCCTCCGCCATCTGCGAGTTGATCGAGGCCATCTCAGAGTAGCCAGCTTTCAGTTTCTTGCCGAGCTCCGACCGGGCGTGTTCCGTCATGAACATCCGCACAGCTTCGCGCACGACTTCGCTTCGGTTGAGCCCGAGTGTCCTGCCGAAAACGTCCACCTCATCGAGGAGCGACGATGGAACAGAGACCATGATGCGCCTGAGATCTGCCACGGCGATACACCCCCGAAGCGCTGATCCGTGCTTGAGCATATTCGTATACAACCCAATTATACATGTCCGTTTCAGGCAATGTCAACCTGCCCCGGTAGTGGCTATACCCCGCTGAACTGGTATTTAACCCAAATCGCGGCCCTGTGTGAGCCCCCGTCACGCCGGCGACGACACGTACACGCGCGGAACGCGCTTGCTGATGGCGCACACCACCTCATAGCCTATGGTGCCCATGATTCGCGCAATATCCTCCGCGTATATCACCTCGTCTCCCTGCGCCCCGATGAGCACAGCCTCATCTCCCGCTTCCACCTCGGCATCGGGCGGCAAGGCGACCATGATCTGGTCCATACATACCCGCCCTGCCACAGGGCAACGCGCACCGCCGATGAGCACGGCCCCCCGTCCCGACAGCAGACGCGAGTATCCATCGGCGTAGCCAACAGGCAACGTGGCGATGAGCTGCGGTTCGCGAGCAACATACGTTGCCCCGTAGCTGACCGTGGCCCCGGCCTGCACAAGTTTTACATACGATACCCTCGTCCTGAAGGAGAGCGCAGGCCGCCACCCCTGGTCGAGAGGGGTCGTTCCCATGGGAGATATTCCGTACATCGCTCCGCCTATCCTGACCATGTCCATGGCGGCCTCTGGAACGCACAGCGCCGCAGCGCTGTTGGCCGCGTGCTTGATGCGGATATCGTACCCCTCCATGGCCAATCCGCCAGTGACATCACGGAACAGCTCCAGCTGCCTGAGTGTCATAGATGGGTCGCTCTCCGCGCATGCCAGGTGCGTAAAGATGCCCTCGATCTCCAACCGGGGCAACTTCGATATGTGCCTTGCCAACCCGGAAATGGCCTCAGGAGGCAGGCCGAGCCTGCCCATGCCGGTGTCCACCTTGATGTGAACCTTGGCCTTCCGCCCTAGCAAGGCCGCGGATTCCGACAGCGCGTCTGCAGATTCATACGATGCTACAGTGGCGGACAGGCCGTACCTGACCAAGTCAGGCGCCTGCCATGGAAAGAGCGCCTCCATGAAGAGAATGGGCGCAACGATGCCGGCCCTCCTCAGCGCGATGCCTTCCTCCACGAGCGCCACTCCCAAAAACGAGGCGCCTGCCTCCAAAGCCGCAACCGCCACGGGAACCGCCCCGTGGCCATATCCGTCGGCCTTGACCACCGCCATTATCTGCGTTTTGCTGGGGAGAGCCGCCCTCAGCCGCTCAATGTTGCTTGCAATGCTCCCGGTGCTAACCTCGACCCACGTGGGCCGCATGCCGGGCAGATAGGTCTCTCTCAGCCAGGGTCACCGCCCTTCCAACTCATATGAGAACTCCAGGGGCATCATGCCCCAGAGCATGGCCGCTTGTTCGCGCACCGATCTGAACGCCTCCGGTAAGTGTTCCAGCACATCGCCGGCGATAATGCCGTCGATGCCCCGCTCCCGCGCCGCAAGATCCCCAGCCAATCCATGGATATAGGCCGCGCAGCGCCCAGCCGCAAGCCCGCCCAGTCCCTGAGCGCGCAGGCTGCCTGCCACACCCGCCAACACATCTCCCACTCCGGCGGTGGCCATTCCCGGGTTTCCGGTGGGGTTCACATACGCCTGGCCTCGCGCATCGGCAACGACCGTCCTTGCGCCCTTCAGCACCACCGTCGCCCCTGTCTCCTCCGACGCCCGCCTGGCCCACCCCAGGCGATCGCGGTTTATCTCATCCGCTCCAACGCCCAGCAGCCTGCCGAGCTCGCCCGGGTGAGGGGTGAGAACGACCTCTGCCAGGGCCCGCCCCAGCGCCTCGGGCCTCCCGGCCATCACGTTGACGGCATCGGCATCCAGCACCAGCGGCACGCGGCAGTTCGCAATCAGCGCCTCAACAATGGCCGATGCGTCCTCTGAACACGACATTCCAGGGCCCGCCACCACCGCCTGGCACTGGGCAGCCATCTCAAGTACGGCGGACGCGGCCGCTTCCGGGGCCCGTTCTGCAGCCCGATCATGCACCATGACCTCGGCATGCCGTGCGCTCACTTCCACAGCTACCTCAGCGGGAACGGACAGATGTACTAGGCCCGCCCCGGACCTCAAAGCTCCCATTGCAGCCAAAGACGCCGCGCCGGACATTCCCGCTGAGCCCGCCACGATCAGAAGTCGTCCGAAGTCGCCCTTGTGCGCGTCAGGCCAACGCGCGGGCAGGGCTGCCCGAACGTCATCCGGCGTGATCAGGCTGGTCTGGATTGCGCTCGACTCGACGAGCGCAGCCGGCATGCCGATGCCGTCTATGATCAGCCGGCCCACGCAGGCCGCCCCGGGATAAGTCAGCAGCCCGGTCTTGGCAAGCGCCAGCGTCACCGTGGTATGAGCCACTACGCACGCTCCGGGCATCGCGCCGGTCCCGGCGTCCACACCGCTGGGAATGTCCACCGCCACAACCGGAACGGGCAGTTCGTTCATGAGCGATATCGCGCGGGCCGCCTCGGGCGATGGCGCCCCCCGCGCGCCGGTGCCGAGGATTGCATCGATGGCCGCATCCGCTTTGGCCAGGTCTGCCCTGGCCAAAGTCCACGCAGCCTCGTCCGACAATGAGACCGCCCGAATGCCCGATTTCAGCATCGCATCAAGGTTGACCCGAGCATCGCCCGCTACTCGCGAAGGATCCCCAAGCACATAGACCCCCACTCGCGCGCCAGACCCCGCCAAGTGCCTCGCGGCCACGAAACCGTCGCCGCCGTTGTTGCCTCTTCCCGCGAATATGCACACGCGCGGCTCGTGCGCGCCCAGACCGCGGCACCGCCCGGCCCCAACGGCCACGCGAAACGCGGCCCGGGCCACGGCCGCGCCTGCATTCTCCATCAGGACCAACCCCGAAACGCCGTAGCGCTCGGCGGCTGCCCGATCCATCTGCCGCATCTCATCGGGAGTCGCAAGCCTCAACACAGAGTCCCTCCATCCCGAACGCGCCCAAGCGCGACAGCGAATGCGCACACGTAATCGCGATCGTGCGATACCGACACAAGCACGCGGGCTACCTGCGCCTCGCACGCCAAGCGGGAGGCGGCGCCGGACAGCGAAACAGCGGGCGCCCCGCCATCCAGACGGCGAATCTCTATGTCGGTGAACGGAATATCGCCCATCCCATGGCCCAGGCTCTTCATCACAGCCTCCTTGGCTGCGAATCTGGAAGCCAGATACTCGCAGCCATCGGCCCTGCACTCGGCTAGCTCGTCCGCTGTGTACAGACGCGCAGCCACTCCGCCCGGCGCCTCTTGGGCTATGCGCCGGAACCTCTCCGTGCGTATGATGTCCACGCCGATGCCAAGAACACTCTCAGGCAGCGCTGCCGTCCCGTCTTTCCTGTCCATCTCAGGCCAGCTCCGCCCGGATAACGGCGGCCACACTCTCCACAATCCGTCGCACCCCGGCCTCATCAGGGCCTTCGCCCATGACGCGCACCACCGGCTCAGTGCCGGACGGCCTCACCACGAGCCTGGCTGAGTCGCCCAACGCGGCGCCGGCCTCCTCCACCGCCGACTGTATCCTGCCGGAAGTATGGTAGCCGTCCTTGCGCGCCACGCGCACGTTCACCATGATCTGCGGGAACTTCACCATGGCCGATGCCAGTTCGCCCAGGGGCTTGCCTGTGGCCGCCACGATAGCCGCGACTTCGATAGCTGCAATCAGGCCATCGCCTGTGGTGGTCTTCTCCAGCATTATGATGTGCCCGGACTGCTCGCCGCCGAGCACAAGCCCACGGCGCCTCATCTCCTGAAGGACGTATCTATCGCCTGCATCGGCCATCACCACCTGGCACCCGATGGCCTTCAGTGCCTGAACTAGCCCGAGGTTGCTGTAGTGCGTGGCCACTACGGCCGCGCCCGGCAAGCCTCCGTTGGCGGCGCGGTAAGCGGCGCACACGGCCATAATCTGATCCCCGTCCACAACATTCCCGTTGGCGTCGACGGCCATGACCCGGTCGGCATCGCCATCGTGCGCGAATCCAAGGTCGGCCCCGACCTCCCGGACGACTCCGGAGAGCGCCTCAGGGTGCGTGGATCCGCAGCGGACATTGATGTTGTCGCCGTCTGGGCGGTCACTGATCACTGTCGCACGGGCGCCCAGCGCCCGGAAGGCCGCAGGTGAAGTGCGGAAGGACGCGCCGTTCGCGCAATCGATCACGACATGCAGCCCGTCCAGCCCGCACCGGGCGGTGCTGACCGCGAACTCCACGTATCTGTCGGCGGCATCGGCGATGTCGCGAGCGACGCCCACTCCGGGCCCGTGCGGACGCGGAAGGCCATCGGCCTCTCCCCACGTCGCCAAGCCCATCCGGCCGCCGCCGGCTGCCAGCGCCCCGGCTTCGATCTCAGCCTCCAGCTCGTCTGGGAGCTTGAATCCATCTGGGCCGAAAAACTTGATGCCGTTATACTCGGCGGGATTATGAGAAGCCGAGATCACGATGCCGGCATCCGCGCCCAGCGCGCAGGTGAGATGCGCAACCGCGGGCGTAGGAATCACTCCCGCTCGGGCCGCATCGGCCCCCGCAGAGGCCAGCCCGGCCAGTGTAGCCGCCTCCAACATGCCGGTTGATCGGCGCGTATCTCCGCCCACCACCACAAGCGGCCGGCCACCCTTGTGGCGCGCCGCAATAGCCGCGCCGGCCCTTCCCAGCCTGAACGCGAGCTCAGGTGTCAAGCGGCTGTTGGCGACTTCCCTCACTCCATCGGTCCCAAAGAGCGCACCCATCCCTCAGCTCGACCTCCCCGTGCATGATCGCCTCCGAACACTACCAGCTTACCAGCGCTGTGCTGGGAAATACAGCCACTCCCGAGACAGCATCGCCGTGGCCATCCAGCGCCAGAAGCAGCGCAACCGCCGCTTGCCGACGTTCGGGCAAGTCTTCGCCCTCAATCTCTCCGTTTTGCTCTGCTTCATCCAAAGGTTCTTCCACGAGCGTACGGGCCAGAGCTACCACGTGCGTCACCCGGCCAACGGCGCTTGCGGCGCCTTCCACTTCGACCCTGGAGGGCGATGCCAAAGTCTGAAGCACGCCGCCTGGCACTAGTTCCGCAGCAACGGCTACCTCCACATCGAACTCAGCCGACACAATCTCCTCCACCGTCACGCTCACCCTGATGGCTCCGGACTTCACGACCTCGAACCCCGGAGGCGGCAACGGCTCAGCGGTCAACACATGCTGCCCGGGGGTCGCCCCCGCCAAGTTGACTACGGCTATGACCTCATCGAAACTGGCCGCCTCAAGCTCCCTAGTTCCTCTCAGTCGGACGGTCACGGTGGAAGGGGCGTCGGTTACGACCATGCCCTGAGGAACGTTCTTGACTGTGACTTGGGCATCCCGAATCACGTCAAACGTGGGCGCAGGAGTGGTGCGGTTCTTCTCGCTCACCGCAACCACCCATGTGACTGCCGCCAGAGCCACCGCCAGCACCTTCAGAGATATCTCTTTCCAGCCGCTTACCGCCTGTCTCATCGTCGCGCGCCCCTCATCCGCCGGAACTTGCTCTCCTTGTCGCCCGTATCGAACAGCGCATCCAGCCGCCGCCTGAGCTCTGCGGAGCTCAGATCGCGGACGAGCTCGCCGTCGCAAGCCATGGATAGCGCGCCGGTCTCCTCTGACACAACCACAACCACCGCATCGCTCCGCTCGCTCATGCCGAGCGCCGCGCGGTGCCTGGTGCCGACCTTCCGGCCAGAAGCGTGTCGCTCCGACAGCGGCAGGACGCACGCCGCCGCCACCATCCGGTTTCCTCGGATCACGACCGCCCCATCATGAAGCGGCGTGTGGACGGCGAAGATGGTCAACAGCAGTTCACCTGAGACCCGCGCGTCAAGCTTCACGCCTGACTCCGCGACATCGCCCACGCCTGTCTCTCTTTCCAGAACGATCAGAGACCCCATGTACTCTCCCGACATGGTCTCCGCAGCCCGACACACTTCCGCCAACACCCGGCGCGTCTGCTCAAAGCCGATTGCGCTCATGGGAGTGCCGAACAGCCGACCGCGCCCCAACTGCTCCAGTCCTCTGCGGATCTCCGGTTGGAACACTATGGGGATGCCGATGAATGTCATTGTGGTAACCTGCCGGAGCAGCCAGTGAAGCGCGTCCAGTTTGAGCAGCCCGGCGAGGGCGTTTGCGGCAAACAGAATGACCAGGCCCTTGATCAAAGACACGGCCTGAGTGCCCTTGAAAAGGGTCATGACTTGATAGACAAGAAAAGCCACTATCGCCACATCCGCGATGGTGGTCAAGACCTGTATAAGAGTCACATCAGGACAGGTCAGCGCGGTCAATCCGGCGGTCACTCCTCACTGGAAACCCATCGGCCGAAATCATGATAACACGAACTTCTCCAGGGCCTCGGCCACGCCGTCGTCGTCATTCGAAGCCGCCACGTAGTCGGCAGCCGACTGCACCTCGCGGGCGGCCCCCGACACCGCAACCCCGATCGCCGCCTCGCGCAGCATGTCGACATCGTTTTCGGAATCGCCGATAGCCATGGTGTGAGCAATATCTATTCCGAAGCGGCAAGCCAAATGCTGCAGAGCTTGCCCTTTCGACACACGCGAGTCAACTATCTCAAGCATTTCGGGCAGAGACCTCATGATGCGAAGATTCGGGCCAGCGACTCCTTCAAGAGCCTGCCGTACCGAAGCGATCCTCCCGGGGTCGTCGATGACCAAGTATTTCAACGACGGCCGCCTGGCGAACTCGTCAATGTCGCCCAGAACGTGTATCTCCACACCGTATCTCGAACTGTAGCCGCCCGACGCCGATGTCATTCGCGGCACATACATCTCGTCGTCGAAATATGCTTGAAACACGAAGCCCCAGTCCCACATAAACCTGACGATGCGTTCGCCGTCCGCGGGCTCTATCGGCAGGCTACGTAGGGTTTCGCCGCTCTGGCTCATCCTGATGAGAGCACCGTTGTACGCGGCTATCGGCATGTCGGCTCCGAGGTCAGACACTATGAGGCGAGCGGACCGGAACATCCTGCCGGTGGCGATTGCAACCACAGCCCCGGCCTTGCGAGCTCGCGCCAACGCATCGCGGTTCGCCGGCGATATGGACAGGTCTGAGCGGAGCAGCGTGCCATCTAGGTCAATTGCAACAAGGCGTATCAATGACTATCGGTCTCCTCGGATGATGGAATTCAGCGCCGCGCTGGTCAGGCTGAGCAGCACCGATGCGACGATCGCGGCGAAAAGCCCGCCGGGCAGGTCGAATGAAGACCCCATCAACCAGCTACCCAGCATAAGCATGAATGCGTTGATGACCAGCGTGAACAGGCCGAAGGTGACAAACTGCATCGGCAGGCTGAACAGCATGAATATCGGCCTGATGAACGTGTTGACGATGCCTAGCACCATCGCGGCCATAAGGGCCGCTCCCGCCCCATCGATGTGTATGAGCTTGCCGCCCCGATAAGGCACATACGACACTATGAGCAACGCAAGCGCATTGATGAGCCACTTGACCAGCCAACCCGGCGTTCTGCCGCGGGCGCGATCATCATAACTGCCCGTCATGTGAATGCAAAGCCTCCCCCAAGAGTAATCAGGCGGGTTCCTCCGGTATCACGATCCATCCTACAACGTAGAGCACGATGCCTGGGAACCCGCTGGTGAACAGGGAAAGTGCTACCCATACCAGACGTATAAGCGTCGGATCGGTTCCCAAGTAGTTAGCGAGTCCTCCGCAAACGCCTCCAAGCATACGTTCGCGCACTGATCTGTACAGACGCCTCTGCATATTGCCCACACCCCCAGTCGGCTGGCATTCATCTTGATGTTATTCTAGCATTGCGCCCAGGAATCCTCCATGACATGCGACACGGCAATGCATGACACAGCGCGCCTTACTCAACGACTATCTCAACTCTGGCGCCGTCTTCATCTTCCACATCGACCAAGCGTCCCTGCGCGCCCTCGTCGATAGCCGCGAGAATAGCATCCAGGTCGATATTCTGCTCCTCCAGCTCGCGCATGGCGTCCCGAGGAATGAACCTCCACAGCACACGCACAAGCGATAGTGGAAGACTGACGTTGACCTTGGCGCCGTCTTCGTCCTTCACCCGCACACGCAGGAACCGCGCGGGCCTGGACGAGGCCGCCGAACGCGCGCTTTCGCCTCCTTGATCCATCGCTTCTATTATCTTCTGCGCTTCCTCCACAGTAAGTTTGCCATCGCGCACCATCTCGAGAATTTGCTTCTTCTCGGTTTCCATGATTCATCCCTCCCCAGAGCCTGATGCTAGACGCTCTGCACCGAGACGGAACCGTTGAGCGCGCGAGCGTCTACGATGACGACAGGCGGCGATGACACGGCGCTGCCGGGACAAGTGGCGAGCGACATGCTCTTGCCCGAGCTTCGACCAGCGCCCGCTCCGAATTTGACCTCCGCGCCGTTCAGCGAACTCCTCACTGAGCCGTTGACCGTGTGTGCGTTGATCTCATATGCCACACACGCGTTGCGGGGAACGCAGAGCCGCACGCTCCCGTTCCCAGTGTTCACACGGAGCCTTCCGGCCGACCTGTACGACAGGGTTACGCTCACTGAGCCATTGGCCGTCTCAAGATTGGCATCGCCCAGATCCCCAGACGCGTTCACAGACCCATTGCGTGCAGACGCTGTCGCGTTCCGCGCCGCAACATCCTCCAAGACGACACGGCCGTTGGCCGAGTGCACCTCCATCGACCGGGCGGTAAGCGACTCCACCTTCGCGGACCCGTTGCGTGTATTCACTTTGATATCATATGTGCTAGCCCGGGGCACGCACGCCTCGATGGACAGCGAGTTGCGAAGAGCTTGGTCCGTGCACTCAACCCGCATCACTCCGCCCTGGAGCGAAAGCCCGAGCCCCGCAGCCAGCCTCCGCTGCGCCTCGGACGCGGTCTCCGCACCCTTCACCCTTGCCCTGGCCACTACCTTGTAGCCTGGCCGATCCCATCCCGTCAGCTTGACGCTGCCGTTTAGGGTTGCGAAGTCGATGGCGGACACGGTGCAATCTGCAGGCATTTCCGACTCAAACGTCTGCTCGGCCTGGACTCCGGCAGGCCCAAGCGGCCAGCCGAGCGAACCGAACATTGAGCCCAGCGTGCGCGCCAGCCGATCGGGTAACTCCTGACCGGCCTCAGCCATTTCCGACACCGCCTTCGACAGCCTGTCAGAGAGGTCGCCCGCAATCGCATCGGCTCGAGCCCCCAACTGATCGCCCAAATCGCCCAAATCGCCCAGATCGCCCTGATCCACCTGATCCGCCTGACCAGAGTCGCTCAGGTCATATGGATCGGTCTCATCCAGCGCATCCAGCAACTGCTCGGCTTCGTCAGCAGTGATCCTGCCCTCCGCCAGCAAGTCCAGTATGATCTTCCGCTCTTCGCTCATAGTTCCACCCTCCCCATCATCACTTGGCCCGGAGTTGCTTCACCGCATCGTCGGCGCTGATCTCTCCACGCGCCAGAGCTTCCACGATCGCCTTGCGCTGGACCCCGGCGTCCCCCTGCTCCGCCGCAGACTCCTCCACCCGATAGCCCAGGGCGGCGATGACCGCATCCAGCCTGTTGCGGACGGTAGGGTACGATATCCCCAGTTCCTTCTCGACCTCTTTGATATTGCCCCTGCTCTTGATGAACACGTCCACGAACGCGCGGTGCTCCGGCGTAAGCCGGCAAAACTTGCACGTGTCAAACCGCCCCTCTATGGCGGTACCGCAGCTCCTGCACGCAAGCCTGGTCACATCCAAGCCCTCCCCGCACACCGGGCACTTGCCCAGAAGCTCGCGTCTCCTCATCAAAGGCACACCTCCGTTCTCCGGCACACTCCTCAATTCACATCATAAAGCTCGCCATTGATAATGTCAATACGGACATTAACTTTTCTTAGCCGCCGCGCTTTCCAGGGCCAAGAGCGCCACCTTGAGCGCCAGTCCGCCCCCAAAGCCTGTGAGGGCGCCGTTCGCGCCGATTACTCGGTGGCACGGAACCACCACCCCAAGGGGGTTGGCACCCACCACGGACCCTGCCGCCCTCGCCGCGCGCGGGCTTCCCGCTGCCGCGGCCAGGGCACCATAGGTGGTAACCGCTCCCGGCGGAATGCTGACCATGCCGGCCATTATGCGCCGGGTGAAGTCGGAGCACCACGTGAGGTCGATTGGATAGTCGAATCGGAGACCCTGAGGACCCAGGTCGCCCTCGAAGAAACCCTTCAAGTCGCGCAGGACAGACGCCAGAACATCCTCTGGAGCCGCCCCAGCCCAGCGGGAAGCGGACCGCCCGGCTCCATCCGGCTCCGTTCGGAGCCGCTCAGGGCCGACGATTGGCGCCGCAAGCCCCAGGCTGGACAGGAGCGTCATGGGCGCGAGCGTTGCCCGCGCTATGCTGAGCCGGATTGTCTCTGGCAGAGGCAGACGCAGAAGCAGGGCCGTGTCTACCTCAGGCAGGAACAATCGCCTGAGCCCGTTCGGACCGGCCTCAGCCCGCACGTGGCCGATACGAGTTTCGCACGTTGCAGTCACGGCCGGCGACTGCGACCGACTGGCGCCGCTGTCGATTCCTGCACTCATTTGCCGTCCCTCCTATGGATGAAGATGCTCCCAGACCGCCCGGGCCGCCCGAGCGTTCATGCCCTTGACTTGCGCGATCTCGTCCACTGAGGCCTCTGCCACCGCGTCCAGCGACCTGAATCTCCTCATCAGGGCTGCAAGCCGCTTCTTGCCGATTCCCGGCACGCCTGTGAGCTCAGAGGTGATTCCCCTCTTGCCTCTCAAAGACCGATGGTATGTTATTGCAAACCTATGCGCCTCGTCCCTCATGTGCTGCATGAGACGGAGCGACTTCGACTCGCGCAGAAGCGCCAAGGGCGCGGATTCGCCTCGTAGAAAGACTTCCTCGTCGCGCTCAGCCAGGCTGACTACGGGGATTCTCGCCAATCCCGCCGACAGCGTCATCGCATCGACAACCCGTCCCGCGGAATTGAGCTGGCCTTTGCCGCCGTCCACCACAATCAGGTCGGGTAGGCGCGCGAACTTCGGATCAGGGCTGTCGCCCATCGCGCGGGTGAGTCGCCGTCTGATGACCTCGCCCATCATGGCGAAGTCGTCCTGCCCCTCCACCTGGCGGATTCGAAACCGCCGGTACTGCGACTTCGCCGGACGCCCCTCCTCGAACACTACCATCGATCCCACAGCGTCCGTGCCCTGCAGGTTGGAGATGTCGTAACACTCTATCCTGGCCGGAGGCGCATCCAGCCTCAAGTAGGCCGCGAGTTCAGCCAGGCCGTCCAGGCGCGCCCGCATCTCGCTCTGCTCCGCCGCGCGCGAGCGCGCAAGATACTCCTGGGCGTTCTCGGCGGCCAGTTCCACCAGCTTGCGCCGGGTGCCCCGCTGCGGCGTCTTGATCGACACGGCACCCCCGCGCCGGCCGGCAAGCCACTTCTCGAGGATATCTGCATCATCTATCGCCGCCTGCACAAGCAGTTCCCGGGGAACAACAGAGTCCTCCGAGTAGTATTCCTTAATGAACGCCGAGAGCGTTTCAGCATCGTCCGCCCCATCGGCGCCGCCCAGCATGAAGTGCTCGCTACCAACGACCTTGCCATCCCGAACGAACATGACCCGCACACACGCGCCCCACGGGTCGGCGGCGAAAGCGATGACATCCTGGTCCACACCTGCATCCGACACTATCCTCTGCTTCTCGACGACCTTCTCCACCGCGCGCATCTGATCGCGAAGCCGGGCCGCCTGTTCGAAATCGAGCCTTTCCGCTGCGGCCTCCATGCGCCGGCGAAGGCTCTCGACCAGGTCCACCTGCCTTCCTTCCAGAAAGAGCAGGACTTCGCTGACTATGTCCCGATAGAGACTGGGGTCAACTTGCCGAGCGCACGGACCCAAGCAACGCTTGATGTGGAAGTTGAGGCAGGGACGGCGCGCGGGAGTTTCCGGGCCAAGCTTCTGAGAGCACTGCCTGAGCGGGAAGACCGTCTTCAGCATCCGAAGCGTCTCGCGCACAGCCGGCACGTCAGTGTAGGGGCCGAAGTAGCGCGAACCGTCCCTGACAACTCTGCGGGTCACGAAAACCCTGGGATAAGGCTCGTTCACAGTCACCCTGAGGAACGGGTAGGTCTTGTCGTCGCGTAACCTGACATTGTAATGCGGCCTATGCTTCTTGATCAGATTGCACTCGAGTATCAGCGCCTCCAGCTCTGAGCGGGTGACGATGTAGTCGATGTCGGCTATCCGCTCCACCATTCGCAGAACCTTGGGCGAATGGTTACGAGATGATTGGAAATACGAGCGGACTCGATTCCTCAGGTTCACGGCCTTTCCCACGTAGATGACCTGCCCTGCGTCATCCTTCATCAGGTAGACCCCTGGGGAGGTGGGCAGATTGGCGAGGGTGTCATCCAAGGGCACCGGTAATCGCCTCCAGCTCCGGGCCCGATTCCGGCGCCGGGTTCGGTATCGGCTCCGCGTTCAGCATCGGC
>DHON01000059.1:0-5466 GCA_002409965.1 Firmicutes bacterium UBA5389 | reverse complement strand
GCTCCGCGTTCAGCATCGGCTCCGTGCCCGACCCCGCCGCGGGGCGCAGAACGCGGGTCAGAAACTGCCCGGTATACGACCCGGGCGTGGCTGCCACCTGCTCGGGAGTGCCCGCGGCGATCACGCGCCCGCCCTTGTCTCCCCCTTCGGGGCCAAGGTCTATGATGTAGTCGGCGGTCTTGATCACATCCAGGTTGTGCTCGATCACCAGTACGGTGTCGCCGCCGTCTACCAGTTTCTGCAGCACTTCCAGGAGCTTGTCGACGTCTGCGAAGTGCAGCCCGGTGGTGGGCTCGTCCAGCATATACAGGGTCTTGCCGTTAGTGCGCCGCGACAGTTCGGTGGCGAGCTTCACGCGCTGGGCCTCGCCCCCTGAGAGAGTGGTAGCCGGCTGGCCCAGTTGGATGTAGCCCAGACCGACGTCGTAGAGGGTCTGCAGCTTTCGCCGGATGCTCGGGATGTTGTAGAAGAACTCCAGCGCCTCCTCGACCTTCATGGCAAGCACGTCCGCAATGCTCTTGGACTTGTACTTAACGTCCAGAGTCTCTCTATTGTACCTCGCGCCCCGACACACCTCGCACGGAACGTACACATCGGGCAGGAAATGCATCTCTATCTTGATGATGCCGTCCCCCCGGCATGCCTCGCATCGACCGCCCTTGACATTGAAACTGAACCTGCCAGGCTTGTACCCCTTGGCCCTGGCCTCCGTGGTGCGTGCGAAGACCTCCCTGATGTGGTCGAAGAGACCGGTGTAGGTGGCCGGATTGGACCTTGGCGTACGCCCTATCGGCGACTGATCGATGCCGATCACCTTGTCGACGTGTTCAATGCCCAGAATGTCGTCGTGCGCGCCGGGCCGAGCGTACGCCCGGTTCAGATCGCGCGCCAGTCGCGCGTGAAGCACTTCGTTGATCAAGGTGCTCTTCCCGGATCCCGAGACGCCTGTTACGCACACGAATACTCCCAGAGGTATGGACACATCCACGTCCTTCAGGTTGTGCTCGCGCGCGCCCTTTATCACCAGCGACTTTCCGTTGAGCGCTCTGCGCGCCGCCGGCACCGGGATGCTTCTGGCGCCCGAAAGATACTGTCCGGTCAAGGACGCCGGATTCCTCTCCACCTCGTCTACAGTGCCGGCAGCTACCACTTCGCCGCCGTGGGCGCCGGCGCCGGGACCTATGTCGATGACGTAGTCGGCCGACCTGATGGTCTCCTCGTCGTGCTCCACCACGATGAGGGTATTGCCCAGATCGCGCAGGTCTTTCAGCGTAGCAATGAGGCGCGCGTTGTCGCGCTGGTGGAGCCCGATGGACGGCTCGTCCAGAATGTAGAGCACGCCCACTAGGCTCGAGCCGATTTGGGTGGCCAGCCTGATCCGCTGAGCCTCGCCGCCTGAGAGAGTGCCCGCCTGGCGGTCCAACGTCAGGTAGTTCAGCCCGACATTGCTAAGAAAGCCCAGCCTAGCCCGGATCTCCTTCAGCACCTGCCTGGCTATGATCGTTTCGCGCTCTGTGAGGTTGCGGGCGAAGCCCTCGAAGAAGGCCAGGGCGTCCTCTGTGGACATCGCGGTTACTTCGGCGATGGACCTCCCGCCCACCGTGACGGCCAGCGCCTCCGGCTTGAGCCGCGCGCCGCGACACGCATCACACGGGCGCGAACTCATGAACCGCTCCAAGTCCTCCCTGATGTAGTCGGACGTCGTCTCGCGGTAACGCCGCTTCAGATTGGGTATTACCCCTTCGAACTTCGATTCCCACGTCTGTTCGCGCCCGCGCGAATCCCGGTAGCGAAACCGGAAGCGTTCCTCTCCGCACCCGTGTTCCAGCATCTCGCGAGCCGGCTCAGGCAAGGACGACCAAGGGACTCGGGTGTCAATGCCCTTCACCCGTGACACTTCATGTATTCGACCGATGTAGAAGTCGGATATGACCCCGTTCCGATTGTAGGGCAAGACGGCCCCGTCATCGATGGAGCAACTCGCGTCGAATATCAGCTGTGGGTCGAACTCGACCCGCACGCCCAGGCCGGAGCAGGACGGGCATGCCCCATAGGGGCTGTTGAACGAGAACAGCCTGGGTTGCAGCTCGCCGAAGCTGAGCCCGCAGTCGGGGCAGGCCAGCTTCTCCGAGAAGACCATATCGCCGCTGCCCACCGCGTCCACCAAGACCAGGCCGTCCCCGAGCTTCAGGGCGGTTTCCAGGGAGTCTGCCAGCCTGCGGTGGATGCCGGGCCTCACGACCAGCCTGTCCACAACGGCCTCTATGCTGTGGGCCTTGTAGCGCTCCAGGGCGATCTCGTCGGTGAGTTCGCGCGCCTCCCCGTTGACCCGGACGCGGGCGAAACCCTCGCGCCTGAGATCATCGAGAACCTTCTTGTGTTCGCCCTTCTTGCCGCGAATGACCGGCCCCAGGACCTGAATGCGAGTCCCCTCCGGCATGGCCATGACCCTGTCGACGATCTGATCGACCGACTGCTGAGTGATCTCGCGGCCACACTCGGGGCAATGGGGTATCCCGATACGGGCGTACAGAAGCCTCATGTAGTCGTAGACCTCAGTGACCGTGGCCACTGTGGAGCGCGGGTTCCTGCTGGCCCCTTTCTGGTCTATGGATATCGCGGGCGACAGGCCCTCGATGTAGTCCACATCCGGCTTGTTCATCTGCCCAAGAAACTGACGGGCATAGGCCGATAGCGACTCCACGTAGCGGCGCTGGCCTTCCGCGTATATCGTATCGAAGGCAAGCGACGACTTGCCCGAGCCCGACAGGCCGGTCACCACGACCAGCTTGTCGCGGGGAATGTCAACATCGATATTCCTGAGGTTATGCTCGCGCGCGCCTCTGATGATGATTCTATCTTTACTCAAAACTGGACGAACCTCCGCCTGAGATCCCTAATGCGATCCCTAATCTCCGCCGCCCGCTCGAACTCGAGAAGACCGGCGGCTTTCTTCATCTGCTCCTCGAGCTTCTTGATGAGCTTGGCGAGCTCGCGCTCGTCCATGGCTTCCAAGCCTTCCGCGTCCGCATACGCAGCGTCTGCAGTCGGGCCTACCGCTGCGCCTGGGCCGGCCCCTCCGGCCGCGCCGGCCGCCCGCTGGATCTCGGACAGATCGCGGACTGCCTTCTTGATCGACTCCGGCGTGATGCTCCACTTCTCGTTGTACTCCACCTGTATGACGCGGCGCCGGTCAGTCTCGTCCAGTGCTTCGCGCATGGACCTCGTGATCGAATCAGCGTACATGATAACCCGTCCATCCACGTTTCGCGCCGCTCTGCCAATCGTCTGTATGAGAGAAGTCGCTGATCTCAGAAATCCCTCTTTGTCGGCGTCAAGAATGGCCACCAACCCAACTTCGGGAAGGTCCAGTCCCTCCCGGAGCAGATTGATCCCGACCAGCACGTCGAACTCGCCCAGGCGCAACCCCCGAAGTATCTCGATCCGTTCCATGGTGTCTATCTCAGAGTGCAGATACCTCACCCTGACATCCAGTTCCCGCAGGTAGTCCGTGAGGTCCTCAGCCATCTTCTTGGTGAGCGTAGTCACCAGCACTCGGTATCCATGGTCCACCGTGCGGTGGATCTGACCTATCAAGTCGTCGACCTGCCCCCGCACCGGCCTAACCTCGACCGCCGGATCGATCAGCCCGGTCGGACGTATGATTTGCTCCACCACCTGCCCGCTCATGGACCTCTCGTATTCCGATGGAGTGGCCGAAACGAAGATCACCTGATTGATGCGGCGTAGGAACTCGTCAAACCGCAAGGGCCGGTTGTCGTAGGCCGAGGGCAGCCTGAAGCCGTATTCCACAAGGCTATCCTTGCGCGACCTATCGCCTTTGTACATCGCCCGTATCTGGGGCACCGTCACATGCGATTCGTCGATGAACATCAGGTAGTCATCGGGGAAGTAATCGAGCAGAGTCGCAGGAGCGCTGCCCGCTTCCCTGCCTGCCAGGTGCCGGGAGTAGTTTTCGATCCCCGAGCAATACCCCACCTCCTGCATCATCTCCAGGTCGAACCGGGTACGCTGCTCCAGCCGCTGGGCTTCGAGGAGCTTGCCGGCGGCCTTCAGGTCCTTCAGCCTAGTGTTCAGTTCCTCCTCAATGGCCGCGACCGCAGCCTGCATACGCTCTTGGCTGGTCACCCAGTGAGTCGCGGGATAGATAAAAGCCGACTCTCTCTTGCCCAGCATCTCCCCGGTAATGAGGTCAACATCGGTGATCCGCTCGATCTCGTCGCCGAAGAACTCGATCCTGATGGCCTGCTCTCCGCTGGCGGGGACTATCTCCACCACATCGCCGCGCACTCTGAACGTCCCGCGGGTTATGCCGATATCGTTCCTGCTGTACTGAATGGCGACCAGCTTGCGCAGGAGGCGGTCGCGGTCGGACTCCTCGCCCTGCCTCACGACAACTGCCTGCTTGAGGTATTCCTCCGGCATACCCAGCCCGTAAATGCACGACACACTGGCCACGATGACCACATCGCGCCGCTCGACCAGCGCGGCAGTGGCCGCGTGCCTCATCCTGTCGATCTCATCGTTAATCTGCGCATCCTTCTCGATGTAGGTGTCAGACTGAGGTATGTACGCCTCCGGCTGGTAGTAGTCGTAGTAGCTGACGAAGTAATGGACTGCGCTTTTCGGGAAGAATTCGCGAAACTCCGCAGCCAACTGCGCCGCCAGCGTCTTGTTGTGCGCAATGACCAGCGCAGGGCGGGCCAGACGCGCGATCACGTTGGCCATGGTGAACGTCTTGCCGCTGCCTGTCACGCCCAAGAGCACCTGGCCTCGCATGCCCGATAGCACGCCGCAAGCAAGCTCATCGATGGCCTTGGGCTGATCCCCCGTCGGAGCGAAGTCGGCCTTGAGTTGGAAGTCAGGCATCGCTAATCACCCCCCGCAAGTCCAGGAACGAGCGCCCAGTAGGACGCCGCGCAGGATGCCGCGCTTCCACAATTATAGCACGATCCGCGAGCCCCGAAAGCCCGCGGCCGAACATATATTCGCCCTTGACGCGCGGACTCCTTCCCCAACGGCGGCAGTCGCGCCACAATTCTCTGTATTCACTGTGCTCCGTATCCGCGCACCCCGTATCCGGGCACCCCGTATCCGGGCACCCCGTATCCGGGCACCCCGTATCCGCGCACCCCGTATCTGCGCACGTGCGGGCAAACCGATGTAGCGCAGGACCTTGCTCTCTCGAACATACCCGTATCTGCGCACGTGCGGGCAAACCGATGTAGCGCAGGACCTTGCTCTCGCGAATATACCCGTATCTGCGCACGTGCGGGCAGACCCGAGGTCGACGTGGAACTCGTCCAAGGGTAACCCGGAGGTAGCCGGGGCGTGGCCGGCGCGGACGTTCTTGCGCCCGCCAGGGCCATTCTTGGGCTTGTGGGGGTGTGCGGGCCGCCGGCGCGAGGAGGGGCGCCGCGGCCCGCCGCGTGTAGCTGGCGGTTT